>CAJOKK010000082.1 GCA_905235165.1 uncultured Atopobiaceae bacterium
ATCTGGGCTAACTACAAGGTAGAGGGCACAGAGCAGAAGAGCGACTGGCAAGATGCCAGCGCCGACATGCTTGGGGCCATGACGCTCAACCTCATCGGCAAAGAGCACGTCGTTGAACTGCGGGGTGAAGGCGGGCTGGTGGTCTCCGAAGAAGATGACAACCACGCGCTGGTTGAGCTTCTTCAGCTTGGTGAGGAAGTCCTTGAGGTCCTCGTCGGAGGCATTGATGCAGGCAAGGTACTCGTTGAGGGAATCAACGTCCTCCTGAGTGACGATTGGCTGCTCCGGGTCCGTGACGGTCTCAGGGTCGGTGACGATTGAGTTGCCGTTGGCATCCTTGGGTTCGTAGTTGAGCTGCTTGTCGGCTGGGGTGGTGCCGAGGTTGTAGCTTCCGTGATTCTGCATCGTGACGTCAAAGATGAACTGTGGCTTGGGGTTGGCCTTGAGAAGCTCGATGACCTTGTCGTAGGTTGCCCCGTCAGTTGCGCCCATGTGCAGTTGGGGGGCGTTCTGGAAGGAGTCGATGTCGATGAAATCGTCGAAGCCCATGGTGTGATAGACGACGTCACGGTTCCAGTTGGTCGCAAGGTTGGGGTGGATGGCGTGCGTGGCATAGCCGAGCGACTCGAGCTGCTCGATGAGGTTGTCTCCGGTCATCGGGTAGGTGACGTAGGGGTACTTGCCGGCTCCCACGAAGGCGTAGTTGTTACCGGTGAGGGCTTCGAACTCGGTGTTGCAGGTGCCTCCGCCGATGACGGATACCGCAAGGTTGCCGCGAACGATCGCGTCGTCTATGCCCTTGAAGTAGCTGGGACCCTCATAGCCACAGCCCAGTCCGTCGAAGATCGAGAGGTCGGCGAACGACTCATTGAGCACCATGACAATGCTGGGCGGATAGGCGTGGAACTGCTTGTTTGCCGCCTTTCTCTGCTCCGTGGTGGTCACGTCATCCTCAAAGCGGTCAACGAGCTGCGTCTGCAAGCTCGAGGCCTTCGTGCGCGAGTAGCCCTTGGGAACGGAGATGGGGAAGTCTTGGGCGGCCGCGACGAATCCCGTGAGGAATCCATCGCTTTTGTAGGACTCGAGCGACTTGGCGTAGTCCATGGGAATGCCAAGGCGGTGGATGTAGTTGGGCTGCATCATGCTGACGACGCCGACAAGGGCGAAGGCCACGCCGAGGACGATGTTGGTTCCGACGCGCAGAATCGCATGTCGCCGCGCGTAGATCTTATCGCGCTTACGTTCGCGCTTGCGGTCGTCTGCGCTCAGGTGTTCCGAGCGATGTGGGGCTGGCTCTGGATCGTCGGAATGCTGCATCATCGGCGGATTGCCGATGAGCGAAAAGGCAAGCAGGGAGATGCAGGCTGCACCTGGTCCGAGGAGTCCTCGACCGTCAAGGATGAAGGAGTAGCCCTCTCGCACCTTGAGGGCCGTGGGCATGGCAAGCAGGTCACTCGGAAGTATGGCAACCCCCTTGAACTTGGCGAGGAAGTATTGGCAGACGCCTGCGAATCCCGCGAGCAGCACCAGGGTCCACACGAAGGTGGCCTTGCGCTGGGCGAGAAAGTAGAAGGAGAGGGTAAAGCAGGTGATGAGTCCCAGCTCGATGAAGAAGCACTTCGGGATGAGCAGGGGGAAGGTGGTGTTCCAAGAAAGCTCGAGGGTGAGCATCATGAAGATAATGCCAATCCCGAGTGCGATGAAATCGCGAATGCGTGACGCTCGACCTCCGCGCAGGGCGATGCGTCCGCGAATGGCATCTCGGTTGGCAGCGGCGATTCCGCAGACGACGGCAAGGACGGTAAAGGCAATCAGCGGCCAGGCATGGTCTGAATAGCCTCCAAAGCCGGTCAAGAAGCAGAGGCAGCCGAGCGCGAGGGCCATGGGCGCGGGCCAGGCGCTTGAGGTTGACGAGGGCCCGTCGCTGCCGTATTCGTTTGTCGAGAAGCCGACTGATGCGACGGCGATGCCGATAAATCCAGAGAGCGGTATCGCCGGGTACCAATGTGGCGAGGAGAAGAAGCTCTTGAGGAGCTCGAAGAAGCTACCGGTCATTAGTCCTCAGTTCTATATAGGGAGAAGCGCGTGATGGTGCGCTGGGGTATACGTACCTAGGCAACTACCATACCGCAATTGTCCTGAGGTCTCTTTCGGGTTGGCCTTGAGGTGGGGGTCGTATGGTTGGCCTGCCTTTGTGCATACTTTTGATTTTGTGCGATAGCGGTTTCTATCCGCTAGTATGTTTCCTTCCTGCCCCTCATCAGATGGGAGCGGCAGGTTTCTGCCTACTTGCGGTAGAGTCTTCGGATGGAAGGGACACCGCGGTTTAAGGCGGGTTTTGTTAGGCGTTTTGAGGCACGGAGGATTTTGGTCATGCTTCAGAGGTTGGTTTTGGTCAGGCATGGCGAGGCGGAGTTTCTCGCTCCAGACGGGATGGATGAAAACCGTCATCTAACGGGGCGCGGGCTTGTTGCGCTTGAGGCAGCCTATCCACAGACCTTTGAGCCTCTCGAAGGCTGCTCCAACATCCGCTTTTGGGTGAGCCCCGCCGTTCGTGCCTACCAGACGGCCCTCGTTATCGCAAACGTCTTGCGCTATGATCGCGAAGATTTCGAGACACACGATTCGCTCTACATTCAGGATGAGGTGCTCTTTCTTGAAGAGCTCGATAAAGCGTTCGGTGAGCAGGGGGACAACGTTACCCTAATTGCCGTGGGCCATGAGCCCTTCATGCGCCGCATGCTGCGTCAGATGACGGGGGAGGACAAGCCGTTTACGAGCGGCACGGTCGCCTCGATTGCCTTTGACGAGGGGGACATCGCCCACGCGAGGCTTGAATGGTACGTGATGGGCCCTGATGACGGGAACGCTCGCTACTAGCGTCGCATCCCCCTACCAAATCGTGACATTTCCGGGCTGTTTTTGTCACAAAATGGCTGGTTGAAAGCCAGATGTGGCTGGGTGAACCCCCAACCAAATCGTGACATTTCCGGGCTGATTTTGTCACAAAATGGCTGAGGGGTTGTAGCTGGGAGTGACGGCTACGGCCCTTTTGTCAGGGCATGTCGACTCAACTAGTCTTCCGAGAAGGTCTTGCCGCAGTTCCTACACTCGAAAAACGGGCGGCAGTCATCACCAACACCGCCAACGCGCGTATCCGTACTGCCGCAGTACGGACATACGCGAGGCTTCTTATCGGGGCCCGTTGTCTCGTTCCAAGCCCCGCCGGAGATTTGCTCGAGCTCGCCTTCGGACAGCTCGTACCCAGCCTCGCGAGCACGCTCCAGGATCTCATCGGGCGTAGCGTTTTCGCCGACGGTCTTCCTGGCATCCATGAGCCTCATCCTTTCCGAACATCGCCGCATTCTCGTCATCGGTTCCGTTTCTTCTGAGTATACGGTGCCGAGGGCCACTCTATCCCGGGTGAACAGGGCAACGCTGCCTGCTCATCTTTCACGTACCGTTCTGACCGAGGCAATTTAATTTCATTGTTTATAATCGAGGAGACTGACGCCCATAACTACAAATTAGTGGAGGAATGATAGCTATGAAGAGGGTCATGGCGATTCTTCTCGGTGCGAGTCTTGCCTTTGGCATGTGCCCCGCGGCGCGCGTTGCCCGCGCGGAAGAGGAGGTTGTGGAGAAGGGCCAGGCGGACATGCCCACCGTGTTCCTGCAATCCGACACGGGCTTGCCTGCTAGGCTCGACCTGCGCGACCGCGGCGTCGTCACGCCCGTCAAGTCGCAGCAACCCTTTGGGGACTGTTGGGCATTTGGCGCCATCGCCGCTGCGGAGACTTCGATTCTCACCGCGATGGACTCCACGTATGCGCAGACCGGGCTCGACCTTTCCGAGCGCCACCTTGCATGGTATGTCACCAACCCCGTGACGGAGGCGGTCTCCAAGTCGCAGGCGGGAGAGGGCCTCTACGTGTACAACACCGAAGTCGGTGCCAACCACGTCTTCGACTTCGGTGGCAGGGAGCAATGCGCCGCGACCCTCTTTGCGCAGGGAATCGGTCCCGTGCCCGAGAGCGAGTATCCCTACCGGGGCGCTAGCGGCACACTTGCCTCCGAAGATCTTATCGCGAACGGGGAGGCCTACATCAAACTTAGGGCCGCCTACTACAAGTCTGTCTACGGGTTCTTCAGTGACGATGAGGCGCGGGCCCATGCCGAGCGGGACTATGACTATTACCTCAAGAGGTACCAGCAGTACGATGCATACAGTCCCATCGACGACTGGTCCATCTCTGAGCCGGACGAGCCCGGTTCGGGCAGGCTCAGGGGCTCGGCCTACACGCTTACCGACAACAACGTCTTTAACTATTGGGCACGAGTAAAGGACGGAGAGCTTGATTCTGTGGATCATTTCCACAGGCAGCCGTTGTACAAGAGGGGCAACTACATTCTCTGGCAGGACAGCATCGACCAAATCAAGAGGGAACTCTACGAGGGCCGTGGCATTTCGGTGGGCATAACCATCGGTGGCGACGCCCTGAACGAAGACACCTGGTCGCAGTATGACAAGAATCCAAAAATGAGCGCGGACCATATCGTCTGTATCGTGGGGTGGGACGATGACTACGACGCGTCCAACTTTACGGACACCCCTCCCGGCAACGGCGCTTGGATCGCCAGGAACAGCTGGGGTTCCGAGACCGATGCGGTCCCGGGTGGTCTTACCGCGTCGGACGGCACGACAAAGGACGCCCATGCCTCCGACTGGGGCATCGTGGACGAGAGCGGCAAGCACACGGGGTACTTCTACCTCTCGTACTACGACGGAACCATTATCGCCCCCGAGGCCTATTCGTTTAGGATCGAGCCCAACAATGACCAGCGGGACGCCCTGCAGCTCGACTATCTTCCCGCTTCTGTTGCCGAGTACTTCCATGAGGACGAGAATCCCTCGTGGGAGGGCAACGTCTTTACGCTGGAAAAGGACATGCGCATCGACGAGGTAGCCACGCGCATTAGGCTGACCGACGAGGCACCCATCCAAGGCTTCACGTGCACGTTCGACCTCTACAAGTTGCGCGAGGGCGCGGCCAGGCCGGACGACGGGACACTTGTGTCCACGGTCACGCGAACGTTCCAGAACCAGGGATACCACCGCACGGCGCTCGACGCCCCCATATACCTCAAGGCGGGCGACCGCCTGGGCATCGTGGTGCAGCAAGCCCACGTCGCCGATGATGGGGTCACGTTGTACGGCTTCGAGGCGCAGGAGTGCGACAACTACCGCGCGATTCCCAGGGATCCCGTCTACGGTAAGGAAATTGTCAACGAGGGCGAGAGCTTCTTCAACATCGAGGGCGTCACCAACAAGGAGGAAGGATCCGACGACGGCTGGCTCGACGTCATGGATCCTCTCTCGAAGGAGATGCTGCTGTACCTCAAGCCCGAGCTCGCCGACAACTCTGACCTGCTGGACTATTACGTCAGTACCTACTGTGGAAAGCCGATACAGCAGTTCTTCCACATGGACAACTTTTCCATCAAGGCCTTCGGCGACCCGGCCTCGCTCGAGCGTGTGCCTGCGGTCGCGCCCACCTGCGAAGAGGCTGGCTCGGTCGAATGCTGGCGCGACCCTGAGACCGGCGCCACGTACGCCGACGAGGTCGGCACGGAGGTCCTGGGGGACCTCTCGGTCGCGGCCCTTGGCCACCAGTGGGGTGACGTGTCCTACGCGTGGTCGACGGACCTCGGTGCCTGCACCGCCACGCGGGTCTGTGCGCGTGACGGCAGCCACGTGGAGACGGCGGAGGCCGAGCTTGCCTCCGAAGTAACTAAGCAGCCGACCGAGAAGGACCCGGGCGAGCGCACGTATACGGCCACGTTCGGCGTGGACTGGGCGGAGACGCAGACGAGAGTCGAGAAGATCCCGGCCACGGGTGCCTCAGGCGACCCCGTCGAAACGAAGAAACAGAGCGAGCCCAGCGGGAACGGGTCCAGCGGGAACGGGTCCACCGGCACGAGCGGCCTCGCACGCAAGGTGAACGGTTCTGCCAGCACGGGCGGCCTCGTACGTACGGGAGATGAGGGAGCCGGTCCGGCCGGGATGCTGGCGCTTTTGGGCTTCGGCGCACTGCTCGCCGGAGTCTTGCTTCGAAGGGTGAGACGCCAGCCGAGCTAGGGGAGCATCTTACGATGCGGGGGGAAGGTCGGAGCACAAGGGACACCCCCTCTACCAAATCGTGACATTTCCGGGCTGTTTTTGTCACAAAATGGCTGGGGGCTCGCAGGCTTGGGTTACCGCTCGATACGCTGCCTGATAGGAGATTCCGGCCTGCTTTGCCAGGGCTGCAACGGTTTCGTATTCGGGGTAGAGCCGGCGCTCGCCATTCGGAAGCTCGACGGCCTTAGCCTTTGCGGGGCCATAGCTGGTCGCAAGCTCAACGATCTCACGGCTGAGGGCGGTTCTCCAGAGGGGTTGGCGCCTGATGCCGATGGTGGT
>CAJOKK010000083.1:0-1653 GCA_905235165.1 uncultured Atopobiaceae bacterium
GTGAGTCAGTTACCGTAGTCCTTTTTGACTCATTTCACTTTTGATGCCAGGCGGGGGTGCGGGGCGGGGTTGGCTGAGTGAGTCAGTTACCGTAGTACTTTTTGACGCATTTTGTTCGCCAGCGAACAAAATGAGTCAAAAAGTACTACGGTAACTGACTCACTCAGCCAACCCCGCCCCGCACCCCCGCCTGGCATCAAAAGTGAAATGAGTCAAAAAGGACTACGGTGACTGACTCACCCGTTCGTTCCTTCTAGGAGGCCTCGTAGGACTTGCTCGGGGCCTCCACCCTCATAGCGCGCAAGCGAGGTGATACGCTCGCGCATGCGGTATTCGTGCACCTCATCCTCAAGCTGGCGGATGCGTTCGCGCAGCTCGTCTATCTCTGCCTCGCGGGCATCCATGCGCTCGCGCATGTCGAGGATGCGCACGACACCGGCCAGGTTGATACCCTCGTCGGTCAACGTGCTGATGAGGTTAAGTCGCTCGATGTCGTTCTGTGAGTACAGGCGCGTGTTGCCGCGCGAACGACCGGGGTTGACCAAGCCCTTCTGCTCATAGACGCGCAGGGTCTGCGGGTGCATACCCGTCAGCTCGGCCGCAACGCTAATCATGTAGAGGGGCTTGTCCTTATCGCCACTATGAGGCATGGTTCTCCACATCCTCCCGGTACGTGCGCTTATCCGCATCGCGCAGGGCCTCGAGCGCCTTGCGCTCCTCGGAGGTCAGACGCGTTGGCACCTTAACGCGCACCGTAACGAACAGTGAGCCGCGCGTGCCCTTGCGCTTGACGTTGGGAGCACCCAAGTCGCGGAAGCGGAAGGCCTTTCCGTCCTGCGTACCTGCGGGAATCTTCAGACGGCAGGTAGTTCCATCAGGCGTGGGCACCTGAACCTCTGCGCCAAGCGCAGCCTCCCACATGCTGATGGGAATCTCCATGCGCACGTCGGCACCGTCGCGCTTGAAGACGGGATCCTCCGCGACCTTGGTGGTGACCACGAGGTCTCCGCGCTCGCCACCATTGACGCCAAATTCTCCCCGTCCACGATAGCGCAGTTTGCCACCGTCGACCGCGCCTGCCGGAACCTTCACAGTCAGGGTTTGCTTCTCGCCTGTAGACGGAACCGTAAAGGTGACCTTGCGCTGGGTTCCCTTGAAGGCTTCCTCTGCGCTGACCTCGATAGTCATCGTGAGGTCGCCGCCCTTGCTCGGACGGCTTGCGCCACCGCGCCCACCGACACCGCCGCTAAAGATCTGGGAGAAGTCAAAGCCCGAGAAGGCTCCGTCTCCGCTGCGGATGTTCTCGAAGATGTCTGACCAGTCGCCACCCATGGTGCTGTAGCCATAGCCACGGCCGCGACCGCCCGAACCGCCAAAGTCCGCACCGGGAATGCCGCCAAAGAGCAGCATCTGATCGTACTGCTTGCGCTTCTTCTCGTCGGAAAGCGTGGTGTAGGCCTCGCTCACCTCGGCAAACTTCTTCTCATCTCCACCGGCATCGGGGTGATATTTCGAAGCGAGCTTACGAAAGGCTCGCTTGATATCGGCTTGGGTGGCGTCGCGCTTCACGCCTAGGATGTCGTAATAGTTCTGAGCAGCCATGAGGCAACGCCTCCTTCCTTCTTTTGTAGCCCGCTGGGCTCACGCTCGCGG
>CAJOKK010000083.1:1659-8091 GCA_905235165.1 uncultured Atopobiaceae bacterium
CGGGGCTCAACTCTCCCCTTTTGGCTTGCTGTCTACTCCTCGGCCTCGGGATCCGGGCGCTTGGGGCCACCATAGGTCACCGTGACCATCGCGTTGCGGATGACCTTGTCGCCCATGGAGTAGCCCTTCTGGTACACCTGCGCGACGGTCTCCTCGTACTGCGTATCGTCTTCAACGCGGCCAACCGCCTGATGCACCAGCGGATCAAAGGCCTCGCCCACCGGGTCGATGGGGGCAACTCCTTCCTTGGCCAGCACACCGAGCATCTTGTCGTGCACAGCGTCGACGCCTGCGGCAAACTGCATCAGGTTCTCATCGTCAGCATTGTTTGCCACGGCATGCTCGCTCGCGCGCTCCATGTCGTCAAGGATGGGGAGAAGATCGATGACCAGTCGCTCTGCCGCACGTTCGCGCTCGGCGATGCGCTCGGCGGCCGTACGCTTGCGATAGTTGTCCCAGTCGGCCTGCAGGCGAGCCAGGCGCTCGGTGGCGTTGGCAGCCTCCTCCTTGGCGGCGTCAACGGCCTCCTCGGCCTGGGCAAGCTTCTCAAGCAGCTCGCCCGTCTCCTCGCGAGCACGGTCGGCCTCCGCCTTGAGGTCTTCCTCTGCCGCCGCCTCACCGGCGCGCTTGGCAGCTTCGACCATGTCCTGCTCGCTCATCTCGTCTTCATCGTCAACGGTCGGCTCAAGGGGCTCTTGATTCTTCTCGTTCACGTTCTCATTCTTGTTCTCCTCGGGCGTGAAGCCCTCGCCTTCAACTTCTACGGGCACCTTCACGTCACCCTCCCTCTTTCTATAGAAGGGGCGGCCGCAATGGGCCGCCCCGTCAACTCGAATAGGACTCGGTTGCTAACGGCTCGCTGCTAGTCAACGACCTCGTAGTCGGCGTCAACAACGTCGTCGCCACCGTCGGAGCCATTGTCAGCGCCGCTAGTCTGGCCCTCCTGATCGCTGTAGACGATCTCGGCGAGCTTGTAGCCAGCCTGCTGCAGCTTCTCGCTCGCGGCCCTGATGGCCTCGATGTCGGTGCCGTCGAGGGCAGACTTGGCCTCGGCGAGAGCCTCCTCGACCTCAGACTTGGTGTCGGCGGGAACCTTGTCGCCCAGCTCGTTGAGGGTCTGCTCGGTGGAGTAGGCAAGGCTGTCGGTCTGGTTGCGAACCTCGATCTCGTCCTTCTTGGCCTTGTCCTCCTCGGCGTGGGCCTCGGCGTCCTTGACCATGCGATCGACTTCGTCGTCGGAAAGCGCGGTGGAGCCGGAGATGGTGATCTGCTGCTGCTTGCCGGTGCCCTTGTCCTTAGCCGTGACCTTCACGATGCCGTTGGCGTCGATGTCGAAGGTGACCTCAATCTGAGGCACGCCACGACGGGCGGCAGGAATGCCGGTGAGGTTGAACTTGCCGAGCGACTTGTTGTCGCGGGCCATCTCGCGCTCGCCCTGCAGGACGTTGATCTCAACCGAGGTCTGGTTGTCAGCCGCGGTGGAGTAGATCTCAGTCTTGGAGGTCGGGATCGTGGTGTTGCGGTCGATCATCTTGGTCATGACGCCGCCCATGGTCTCGACGCCAAGGGAGAGCGGGGTAACGTCGAGCAGCAGGATGCCGGAGACGTCGCCGGTCAGGACGCCGCCCTGAACGGCCGCACCGTCAGCAACGACCTCGTCGGGGTTCACGGACATGTTGGGCTGCTTGCCCGTCATGGCCTTGACAAGCTCCTGGACGGCCGGCATACGGCTGGAGCCGCCGACGAGAATAACCTCGTTGACCTCGCTGATCTGCAGGTTGGCGTCGCGCAGGGCCTTGGTGACAGGAGCCTTGCAGCGGTCGAGCAGGTCGCGCGTGATGCGCTCGAACTCGGCGCGGGTCAGCGTGTAGTCGAGGTGCTTGGGGCCAGTGGCGTCAGCCGTGATGAAGGGCAGGTTGATCTGGGCCTGCTGGGCGCTGGAGAGCTCCTTCTTGGCGTTCTCGGCAGCCTCCTTGAGGCGCTGCAGAGCCATCGGGTCCTTGCGGAGGTCAATGTTGTTGTCTGCCTGGAACTTGTCGGCCAGCCAGTCGATGACCTTCTGATCCCAGTCGTCGCCACCGAGGTGGTTGTCGCCGTTGGTGGCCAGAACCTCAACCACGCCGTCAGCGAGGTCGAGCAGGGAGACGTCGAAGGTGCCGCCGCCGAGGTCGAAGACGAGGACCTTCTGGTCGATGTCCTTCTTGTCCAGGCCGTAGGCGAGTGCCGCGGCAGTGGGCTCGTTGACGATACGCTGGACGTTCAGGCCAGCGATCTTGCCGGCGTCCTTGGTGGCCTGACGCTGGGCGTCGTTGAAGTAGGCCGGGACGGTGATGACCGCGTCGGTGACGGGCTCGCCCAGGTACTTCTCGGCATCAGCCTTCATCTTGGCCAGAATCATGGCGCTGATCTGCTCAGGAGTGAAGTCCTCGCCCTCGATCTCAACGACGGCGCGGTTGCCCGTGCCACCCTTGACCTTGTAGGGGACGGTCTTCAGCTCGGAGCCGACCTCGTCATAGCGACGGCCCATGAAGCGCTTGATGGAGAAGACGGTGTTGGTGGGGTTGGTGACTGCCTGGTTCTTAGCGGCCTTACCAACGATGCGGTCGCCGTCAGCACGGAAGCCGACGACGGAGGGGGTGGTGCGATCGCCCTCGGCGTTAACGATAATCGTGGGCTCGCCGCCCTCGAGAACCGCCATTGCAGAGTTGGTCGTACCAAGGTCGATACCAATGATCTTTCCCATGATCTAATCCTTTCTTTGGTTCCGCTGCGTGCGGATATCGCTGTACGTTGTTGATTCTTCCCTTTGTACATGATTCTATACATTATCTAAGTCTCTTCACAACAGATTTTTTGCTTCTAGGCGGCGCATGGGTCTATTTTTGGAGCTGAGCGGACGTATTCGCAGGTAAACGAGCTGTCGAATGAGTCACTTACCGTAGACCTTTTTGACTCATTCAAGAAAACCCCCTTTGCTGGAGGCAGAAAAGCTGCCCAGAGCAAAGGGGGTTCTTGTTCGTGAACTGGGAAATGAGTCAAAAAGGTCTACGGTAAGTGACTCATTCTGCGTAGATGTCGCCGACGGGAGCGATGGCCTTCATGGCCTCGAGGGTCTGGGTGAAGAGCTCGTCGAGTTCGATGCCGAGAAGCTCGGCGCCCTGCTGGATGATCTCGCGGTCGCAGCCGGCGGCGAAGGACTTGGTCTTGAACTTCTTCTTGAGCGACTTGACCTCCATGTCCGTCACGGTCTTGGAGGGACGCATCTTGGCCACGGCCTGAATGAGGCCAGAAAGCTCGTCGGTGGCGTAGAGGTACTTCTCCATGACCAGCTCGGGCTTGGGCAGCTCGGCGTTGTGCTCACTGTTGTGGGTCTGGATCGCGCGGATAAGCTCAGGGGTCGCGCCGGCCTCCTCAAGGAGCTCACCAGCCTTCACCGTGTGCTGCTCGGCGTCCTGCCACTTCTCCCAGTCGAGGTCGTGGAGAAGACCGACCAAGCCCCAGAACTCAACGTTCTCGGGGTCGTTCTTCTCGGCAAAGTAACGCATGAGGCCCTCAAGGGTCTCGCCGTGGGCGATGTGGAAGGGATCCTCGTTGTACTGCTTCAGCAGCTCGTAGGCCTGCTCGCGCGTGATGCCCGCCTCAAGCTTGCCCGTCACGGCCTTGCGCGGCTGGTTGCGGCGCTCGGGCTTCATGTGGGGGAAGAGCAGGACGTCGCGGATGGAGGCGCTGTCGGTGAAGAGCATGATCATGCGGTCGACGCCGTAGCCGATGCCGCCGGTCGGGGGCATGCCGTACTCGAGCGCGCGCACGAAGTCGGCGTCGTACTCCATGGCCTCCTCGTCGCCCGCAGCCTTGGCCTCGACTTGGGCAAGCAGGCGCTCCTCCTGGTCGACGGGGTCGTTGAGCTCGGAGTAGGCGTTCGCGTATTCGTGGCCGGCAACGATCAGCTCGAAGCGGTCGGTGAGGCGCGGGTCATCGTCCTTGCGCTTGGTGAGCGGCGAGACCTCGACGGGGTAATCGCAGACGAAGGTCGGCTGCACGATGGTGCCCTCGACGAAGGTGTCGTAGATCTCGAAGATGAGCTTGCCGGCACCCCAGGACTCGTCCCACTCGATGCCCTGCTCGGTGCAGAGGGCGCGCAGCTCCTCGACGGGGGTGTCGAGCGTGACCTCGCGGCCGACGTACTCGCTCACGAGCTCGCTCAGCGAGGCGGAGCGCCAAGGGCTGCGCAGGTCGAGCTGCTGACCCTGGTACTCGATGACGTCGCCGAGACCCACGGCCTTGGCACAGGCCTGGAAGAGGCCCTCGGTCAGGGTCTTCATGCCCTCGAGGTCGGAGTAGGCGCAGTAGGCCTCCATGCTCGTGAACTCGGGGTTGTGGGTGAGGTCCATGCCCTCGTTGCGGAACTGGCGACCCAGCTCGAAGACGCGCTCCATGCCGCCCACGATGCAGCGCTTGAGATGCAGCTCGGTGGCGATGCGCAGGTAGCACTCCTGGTCAAGAGCGTTGAAGTGGGTGATGAAGGGCTTGGCGTTGGCGCCGCCAAGGGTCTCCTGCAAGATGGGGGTCTCGACCTCGAGGTAGCCCTCGTTCTCCATGTGGTGACGGATGGCGGAGATGAGCTGCGAGCGCTTGACGAAGGTCTCCTTGACCTCGGGGTTCATGATGAGGTCAACGTAGCGCTGGCGATAGCGGACTTCCTTGTCGGTGAGGCCGTGGAACTTCTCCGGCAGAGGACGCAGCGACTTGGTGAGCAGGGTGAGGCTCGTGGGAGCCACGGAGAGCTGGCCGCGGCGCGTGCGGATGACGGGACCGGTAGCACCGATGATGTCTCCGAGGTCGAGCTGGCCGAGAAGGGCCCAGTCGTCCTCGGAGAGCTCGTTCACGCGGCAGAAGAGCTGAATCTGGCCCGTGCAGTCCTCGAGCACGACAAAGGCGATCTTGCCCTGGTTGCGCAGGGCACGGATGCGGCCGGCAACAGAGACGATGTCTTCGGTAACGGCACCGTCCTCAAGCTCGGCATAGCGCTCCTCGAGCTCGGCCGTGTGGGCCGTGACCTCGGACTTGATGGGATACGGGTTGCATCCCGCATCGATGAGTGCCTGCCTGCGCGCGCGACGTACCGCGCGCTCGTCGGTTGCCTGGGTCTGCTCGGCCATTCCTTTTGCTCCTTGTCTTTCTGTAATAAGAGATGCCCAAAGGGACACCCCCTTTTGAGTCAGCCCGTGGACCGACTCACAAGGGGGTGTCCCTTCCGAGTCATTTATGCGGACTTGCTAGCGAGTGATCTTGGTGATGGTGTACTCGCGAACCTCGCCTGCGGGGGTCGTGAAGGAGACCTTGTCGCCCACGACGTGACCGATCATCGCGGCACCTGCGGGGCTCTCGTTGGAGATGCGGCGCCTGAGCGAGTCGGTTGCGGTGGTGCCCACGATGGTGAAGGAGGTCTTCTTGCCCTTCACGTCCTGAAGCTCAACGGTGGTACCGATGGAGACGGACATCGAGGTGATGTCGGCAGAGTTGACGATCTTGGCCATGGCGAGAATCTGGCGAATCTCGTTGATACGCGCGGCGTTCTTGCTCTGCTCCTCCTTTGCGGCATCGTACTCAGCGTTCTCAGAGAGGTCGCCGTAGCTACGCGCCTCCTTGAGGTCCTCGATGATCTCGTCGTTGATGGAGCCCTCGCGCTCAGCGAGCTCGCGGATGAGCTCGTCGCGGTCTTCAGGCGTGAGGATGATTTCGTTGGATGCCATCGGTGCAGCCCCTCTTCTTGTGATTACGTGCAACGGGCCATTGGCCCGCAAAACTACTGGTTACTCAGCATCGGCAGTGAGCTTGTTGCCGCACTTAGAGCAGAACGCGGAGCTGGCGGGGTTCTTGGTGCCGCACTTGGAGCAGAACACCACGTCGCCCTCGTCCTCAGACTCGGCTTCGACCTCAGTAGCCTCAACGGCCTTAGCCTTCTTGGGCTCCTCCTCGATCTCGCCCTCCATGCCCTCGCGGACGTTCTTGACCGTCTGACCAAGGCTCTTGCCGAGCTTCGGGAGGTTTTTGGGGCCAAAGATGAGCAAAGCCACCGCAAGGATGACGATGAGTTCCATAGGTCCGAGGTTCATGTGCTTCCTTCCTTTGTTTCTGGTGCGCTGGCTTGAGCCATAACGCTACAGTTTCAGCAGTATACCAGCTTCTTAGCTTGCTGACCGATACCACAAAACACCATCAAATTGCGAAGAGGAGTGAGTCAGTTACCGTAGGCCTTTTTGACTCATTTCACTTTTGATATCAAACGGAGGGAACGGGGCGGGAGGGCTCGCGTGAACGTTCTGCGGCAGTGAGGAGCGCAGGCGCGGCGGGAGCGAGGACCCGTCCGAGCGAGCGGAGCGAGCGAGTCCCGCAGCTGCCGCGCCGTAGCGACGAACGTCCTTGCCGCAG
>CAJOKK010000084.1 GCA_905235165.1 uncultured Atopobiaceae bacterium
GTGATCATCGGGATCACGGCCGTTCTCTGTGTCCTCGTCTTGATTGCCTATAGGAAGCTCAAGGACTTCGATCCGCTGAGCGAGCCACATGGCATCGTGCTTCTCTGCATCATGTTCGTACAGTGGATTGACGGCATGGTGGCAGAGATCGTCTCCAAAGACTACGTCGATCGCATGGGTCCCTTCATCGGCATGCTTGCCGCCTATATCCTCTGTGCGAACTACGTTGGCCTTTTGGGCCTGCCCAACCCCACGCTGAACTACAGCTGCACTTTCGCCATCACCCTCGTGGCCTGGTGCGTCTTCCAGCTTACCGACATCCGCCACAAGGGCTTGCGTGGCTACTTCAAGAGCTTCCTCGAGCCGATCTTCCTCTTTGTGGTGTCCAACATCTTCAGCGTGCTTGCCCCGCTTGTCTCTATGTCGATGAGGCTCTTCGGCAACATCTTGTCGGGCTCAATCATCATGTCGCTCTTCTACTCGGCCACCGGTAAGCTGTCGGCCTTCCTCTTTCCCTTCCTGGGCGGCATAGACATCATCGGCCCGGTCTTTGGTGCCTTCCTCCACCTCTACTTCGACCTCTTCTCTGGTTTCCTCCAGATGTATCTGTTCATCATGCTCACCATGGTCTTCACGGGTACCCGCGTGCCCGAAAACGACGAATAACGTCCACCGCAGAGGGGTGGCAGGTGTCCACCCATTGACCACCAGCCAAAGGAGAACACACACATGGAACTGGGTCTGATCGCCATTGCAGCCGCCATCGCTACGCTCGAGGGCCTCTTCACCTCCATCGCCGAGGGCAGGATCGCCGAGCGCGCCATCGAGGCTATCGCCAAGAATCCCGACGTCGAGGGCAAGGTTCGCAACACCATGATCTTGGGCTGCGGCCTCGCGGAGACCTGCGCCATCTACGGCATGCTCATCTCCTTCCTGATCATCTTCGTGGTCGGCGGAAAGATCTAAGCCATGGAACTCGGTATCGATATCCAAGGCAACCTCTTTCCGAATGGACTCACCATGCTTACACAGCTCATGGCGACGTTCATCATCTTGGTCATGTTCCGCGTCTTCCTTTGGAAGCCGGTGCACAAGATCTTGGACAGGCGCTCTGAAGAGATGCAAAAAGAGCTCGGCTGGGCGCGCGAGAAGAACGAGCAGGCCGAGGAGCTGCTTGAGCAGGCTAAGGCCACCGAAGAGCAGGCTCAGAAGACCGGCAGGCAGATCGTGCGCGATGCGCGTGACGAGGCAGATCGTCTACGCGAGAAGACGATGAGCGAGGCGGATGCCAAGGTGCGTTCTCGCATGCAGGCAGCTGAGGCCGACATCGCCCAGAAGGAGAAGGAGATGCGCGCCGAGCTTCAGGACGAGGTGGCAGACCTTGCCATGCTCGCAACTGAGGCGCTTCTGAACGAGAAGGCCGATGACAGGCGCGACCGCGAGTTCATCGAGAACTTCCTGAAGGGTCAGTAAGCCATGTCTGACGTTACGACAAACGATCGCGAGGCCACCGGCGCCTCTACGACGGACCTGACGGAGCTGGCCCAGCGCATTGTCGATGCGATGGGCGATGCCGCGAATCGCCGGAGCCGTCGCTATACCGTTGTCTACTCGGCGCGTCCCCTGGACGACGAGGAGATGGAGCTGGTCAAAGACTACCTTCGCGACCATCTCGACGTCTACGATTCGCACACCTATGAAGAGCCCTTTGACGCTCGGGTGAGGATCGTGGTTGACGGCAAGGTGCTCGAGGGCGACCTCGAGATTGGCGACGAGCCGATCATCGAGAACGTCATCGACGAGTCGCTCATTATGGGCATCAAGATCGTTCGTGGCGACACGGTCATCGACGGCTCGCTCAAGTACCGTCTCGAGAAACTCAGGCATTCGCTCCACCAACACAAGTAAGGCGCGAGTATGAACTCAAATGCACAGACCATCACGCTGCACTTGAGGCAGCAGATCAAAGACTTCGTTCCCGTCAGTGATGCCGAGGACGTGGGCCGCGTCATCTCGGTGGGAGATGGCATTGCGCTTGTCGACGGACTGCGCGCGGCCATTGCCAACGAGCTTTTGCGCTTTGGCGACGACGGCTTTGGCATCGCCTTCAACCTTGAGGAGAAGGCCATCGGCGCCGTCATCCTGAGCGATGGTGGTAAGAGCATCAGCGCGGGTGACGAAGTCAAGCGTACGGGCAAGGTTGTTGAGGTGCCGGTGGGCGATGGCCTGCTCGGCCGCGTCGTGAACGCCCTCGGACAGCCGCTCGACGGCGGCGCGCCCATCGAGTACGACCACATGCGCCCAATTGACCGCCCGGCTCCCGGCGTCATGGACCGTAAGAGCGTGCAGGAGCCACTCATGACGGGTATCAAGGCCATCGACGCCATGATCCCCATCGGTCGCGGCCAGCGTGAGCTCATCATTGGCGATCGCCAGACGGGTAAGTCATCCATCGCCATCGACACCATCATCAACCAGAAGTTCAACGACGACGTCCTCTGCGTCTACGTGGCCATTGGCCAGAAGGTGAGCGCGGTCGCGCAGATCGTCGAGCGCCTGCGCCAGCACGGCGCCATGGACTACACCGTTGTGGTGAACGCCTCGGCAAGCGAGCTCGCCCCGCTACAGTACATCGCTCCCTATGCGGGCTGCGCGATGGCTGAGGAATGGATGGAGCAGGGCAAGCACGTGCTTGTGATTTACGATGACCTCTCCAAGCATGCCGTTGCCTACCGCACCATCTCGCTGCTCCTGCGCCGTCCGCCCGGACGCGAGGCCTATCCCGGTGACGTCTTCTACCTGCACTCGCGCCTGCTCGAGCGCTCCGCAAAGCTGAGCGACGAGTTGGGTGGCGGCTCCATCACGGCGCTTCCCATCATCGAGACGCAGGTGGGTGACATCAGTGCCTACATCCCGACGAACGTGATCTCCATCACCGATGGCCAGATCTTCTTGAAGACTGACCTCTTCAACCAGGGTCTCAGGCCCGCCATCGATACCGGACTCTCGGTCTCTCGTGTTGGCGCGAAGGCCCAGACCAAGGCCATCAAGTCGGTTGCCTCCAGCCTCAAGCTGGAACTTGCCCAGTACAGTGAGATGCTCGCCTTCACGCAGTTTGGCTCTGACCTCGACGAGGCTACGCGCACCACGATCAACCAGGGTGCCCGCCTTACCGAGCTCTTCAAGCAGGCTAACTATGCGCCGCTTCCCATGGCCAAGGTCTACCTGTCGCTTTACGCGGCCAAGTATGGCTACCTCAAGGACATCAAGGTCGACCGCGTGCTCGACTTCGAGCGCTACCTGCATGAGTACTTCGACGCAGAGCGAGCCGACGTGCTCAAGCTCATCGAGGAACGCGGTGAGGTTGACGACGAGCTCGAGCTTCGCGTGGCCGACGGCGTGAGGCGCTGTCACGATGCCTATATCAGGAAGGGCGTCTAGCCAATGGCCAGCAACCGCGCCGAGATTCGCGAACACATCAACAGCATCACGCAGACGCGCAAGACCACCGACGCGATGCAGCTCATCTCCGGGGTGATGTTCGCCAAGCAGATGGCCTGCCTCGAGCGGGTGGGTTCCTATGCGCGCGAGGTGCGTCGCGTGACCCGTGACGCCCTGGCCAACTGCGAAGACATCGAGCATCCCTATCTCGGCACGCATGTCGAGGGCAAGCGCTATGTGCTCTACATCGGCGGTGACCTCGGCATGTGCGGCGCCTACAACGGCAACATCACGCGCTTCCTCACGGCCAACGTGCCGCCCACGGTTGAGCTGCACGTGTTGGGCCTCAATCAGTACCGCATGATCGAGGCGGAGGGCTACACGATTGCCAACGAGCCCGTTGCCTCGGCAGAGTTGGTGCAGGACGACCTCAAGCTGCTCGCCGACGAGGCGCTCGAGCGCTTCGCATCGCGCGAGCTCCATCAGGTTGACCTGCTCTACACGCGTTACGTGAACCCGGTGACCTTCAAGCCCATGCTCACGCGCCTGCTTCCGCTTGGCGCTATGGGCGAGGACGAGGATCCCCCGGGTTATGTCTATCTCGAGCCTGATCCGGCAAAGCTGGTGGAGAGCCTCGTGAGGCTTATGGTCGAGACGAGCTTTTACAGTGCCTTCGTGGAGTCGGGCGCAAGTGAGCAGGCGGCTCGCAAGCTTGCGATGAAGAACGCGACCGACAACGCGAACGATCTTCTCGACGAGCTCACGCTTCAGTACAACCAGATCAGGCAGGACGAGATTACCCAGGAGATTTCTGAGATCGTCGGCGGTGCCGACGCCCTATAGGAGGAAGCATGAACGAAGGTCGCGTCATCCAGATCATCGGCCCGGTCGTGGACGTCTGGTTTGAGCAGGGCACCCTTCCGGCCATCTATAACGAGGTGGACATCGTTGACGATGAGGGCGGCAAGCTTGCCGTCGAGGTGGAGCAGCACGTGGGGGAGACCACGGCGCGTTGCATCGCCATGGCCTCGACCGACGGCCTCGTTCGCGGCCAGCGCTGCATCGACACCGGTCGCCCCATCAGCGTGCCGGTGGGACGCCAGACCCTCGGACGTATGTTCAACGTGCTGGGCGAAGAAATTGACCGCCTCGAGCCGCTTCCCGACACCGTCCAGCGCGATCCCATCCACCGCGAGGTTCCGTCCTTCTCCGAGCAGCGCACCACCACCGACCTGCTCGAGACGGGCATCAAGGTGATCGACCTGCTCTGCCCCTACGCCAAGGGTGGCAAGATCGGCCTCTTTGGCGGTGCGGGTGTGGGCAAGACCGTCCTCATGCAGGAGCTTATCCACAACATCGCGACTGAGCACAGTGGTCGCTCGGTGGTTGCCGGCGTGGGTGAGCGCACCCGCGAGGGCAACGACATGTACTTCGAGATGAAGGAGACGGGCGTTCTCGAGAAGACCGTACTCGTGTATGGCCAGATGAACGAGTCTCCTGGTGCCCGTATGCGCGTGGCCCTCTCTGCCCTTACGATCGCCGAGCACTTCCGTGACGTGGACAAACAGGACGTCCTGCTCTTCATCGACAACATCTTCCGCTTTACCCAGGCGGGTTCCGAGGTCTCGGCACTGCTGGGCCGCATGCCCTCCGCCGTGGGCTACCAGCCCACCCTCGCCACCGAGATGGGCCAGCTGCAGGAGCGCATCATCTCCACGGCCGATGGCTCCATCACCTCGGTGCAGGCCATCTACGTGCCGGCCGACGACCTTACCGACCCGGCGCCTGCCACCACCTTTGCCCACCTCGACGCCCGTCTCGTCCTGAGCCGCTCCATCGCGGCTCTGGGCATCTACCCGGCGGTTGACCCGCTTGAGTCTTCCAGCCGCGTGCTCGACCCGCTCGTGGTGGGCAATCGCCACTACCAGGTGGCCCTTGACGTGCGCTCGCTCCTGCAGCGCTATAAGGAGCTGCAGGACATCATCGCCATCCTGGGCATCGACGAGCTTTCCTTCGAGGATCGCCAAGTGGTAGGCCGTGCCCGCCGTATCCGCAACTTCCTCTCTCAACCCTTTAGCGTGGCTGAGCAGTTCAGCGGTCTCAAGGGTCGCTACGTACGCACGGAAGACACCGTGTCTGGCTGCGAGGCCATTGTGGCGGGTGAGTATGACTACCTGCCCGAGCAGGCCTTCATGTCGGTCGGCACCATCGAAGACGTGGTGGCCAAGGCAAAGGAGCTGGGGGCGTGATCTGCTGTCGCATCTTCACACCAGAGGGATCGTCCATCGAGGTGAACGTTGACGCCTTCACCTTCGAGGCGCCTGACGCGCGGCGTACCATTTCGGAGGGCCACATGCCCATCGTGGTGAGTGTCGAGGACGGCATGTTCCAGACTCGCTACCACGGAGAGCGCGTGCGCTATGACATGGGTGACGGCGTGATGTACTACCGAAAGGGCGTGGCAACATTCTTGGTCTCGTCCGTCTCGGAGGGTACGGTTCTTTCGCGTTACGAAGAGCCCTCGGAGTGAGTCAGTTACCGGAGACCTTTTTGACCCATCCGGAGAAGGCGCGCCGCCAGCCGGGGACGGCCGGGAGGCTTGCGCAAACACTGCGACAAGAACGTTCGTCGCTCCGGCGCGGCAGCTGCGGAACTCGCTCGCTTCGCTCGCTCAGACAGTCCTCGCTCCCGCCGCGCCTGCGCTCCTCACCGTCGCAGAAGATTTGCGCAGGCCTCCCCGCCGTCACCGGCTGGCGGCGCGCCTTCTCCGGATGGGTCAAAAAGGTCTCCGGTGACTGACTCACTCCGAGGGCTCTTCGTAACGCGAAAGAACCGTACCCTCC
>CAJOKK010000085.1 GCA_905235165.1 uncultured Atopobiaceae bacterium
ATTACAGAATAAGGGGTCTTGTTTTGCCGTATAGGGCGAAAACACACCCTCGTTTGCGCAGGTAAATCGGTCGTTATTTTGACCTTAGTTTTGGGGGTGTAACTTTTTCTGCTATATCCTCAAATTTATGGCATTAGAACGTTAAAAAGTGGTACGGCCCCTTCCGGCAAGGCGCCAAAAGCAAAAAGCGCGGGCCGCAAAGATGCGATACCGTGTTAACTAAGCGGGAAAACACGACCCCTATAGGTAACATGGGCCCCGCCCCCTACCATTCATTTCAAGATTTGCAAGGTAAACACCCCTCAAGATGTCAGGAAATGTTACCCCAGCAACATTCCGTGACATCTTCCCCTCCTTCACCGTGCGCCCGCCAACGCAACGCTATACTTCGCTAAACAACTTCAGGAGGAGCCCATGCCCATCGTCGACATGCACGCGCATATCTATCCGGAGAAGATCGCCGACAAGGCAACGCAGAGCGTCGGCCAGTTCTACAACATTCCCATGCAGGGTGAGGTCGGCAACATCGCCACCCTGCGCCAGCTGCGCGACACCAGCCCCATTACGCATAACGTCGTCTGCTCCGTCGCGGTCAAGCCCCAGACGGTTACCTCCATCAACAACTTCATCGCCTCAACGGTCGCCGAAGACTCCACGCTCATCGGCCTTGCTGCGATGCACCAAGACTTCACCGACATCGAGTCTGAGCTCGATCGCATCACGGCCCTCGGCCTGCGCGGCGTCAAGCTCCATCCCGATTCCCAGGCCGTCAACATGGACGATCCTCGCCTCATGCGCCTCTACGAATCCTGCGAGCGCCGCGGTCTCGCCGTTCTTATCCACTGCGGCGACTACCGCTACGACTACTCCCACCCCCACCGCCTCAAGCGCATCCTCCACGAGTTCCCGCAGCTCAGAGTATGCGCCGCCCACTTCGGCGGCTGGTCCCTCTTCGACCTCGCCCTCGAGTTCCTTGAGCACGAGCACTGCTACCTCGACGTCTCCAGTTCCATGTTCGCCCTCGGCCTGCGCCGCACGCGCGAGCTCATAGAGGACTACACCCCCAGCCGCATCCTCTTCGGCTCCGACTTCCCCATGTGGAACCCAGAAAGCGAGTACAGCCGCTTCTCCAGCCTCGCTTTCTCCGACGCCAGCAAAGAGCTTATGACGTGGAGAAACGCCGAATCCTGGCTAGCCTGCGACATCAACTAACCGCACACGGCAAACAGCGTCGCCATCCGCCTGCGCGAGGCTATGATGTTTCACGTCCTTACAAAGCGCCGCCGGCCCAATCGCCCGCGCCGCCGCGTTAAGCGCAAACGTCAGCAGGGGAGGTGACCATGATCGAGCTCTATCGCACCGACGGTCCCATAACGCGCGTAGTGCATGAAATCGAAGACTGGACTTGGGTCAAGCTCACGGCACCTACGTCAGAAGAGATCAACCGTGTTGCTTCCGCGCTGCCTGGCCTCGATCCCGATGACCTCATGGCCGCCAACGACCCAGAGGAGAAGACCCGTCTCGCTTACGAAGACAGCTACTCGCTCATTCTTGTTGACGTCCCTACGCACGAGGTTCGCCATACCATCAAGACCTACAGCACCATCCCGCTCGGCATCATCGTCATGCCGCGCAACGTCATCACGGTCTGCGCGGTCGACACCGCCGCGCTCCGCCCCTTCCATGCCGGCACCATCCGCGGCTTCTCCACCCGCTCGCGCATCAGCTTCATCTACCAAATCCTGCTGCGCACCTCCCTGCTCTACCAGCAGGCCCTGACCGAAGTCGACGGCAAGCGCCGCGAGTTCGAGGAGCGCATTGAGTCGCTTTCCGACGAGAAGGACTTGATTCGCCTGCACGAGCTCGAGTCAACGCTCGTCTACTTCGACACCTCCCTGCGCGGTAACGGCAGCGTTCTGGCGCGTCTCGAGCATTCCGAGCGCCTCAAGCCTGGCCCGGAGGAAGAAGAGCTCCTCCAAGACGCCCTGGTCGAGAATAGGCAGGCTGTCGAGATGGCGCAGATCTACCGCGACATCATCGACGGCACGCGTGACCTCATGAGCTCGGTCATGGACGCTCGCCTGAACAACGTCATGCAGCGCCTGACCTCCATCACGCTGATCCTCTCCATTCCCACCATCATCAGCGGCCTCTACGGCATGAACGTCGACCTCAACTGGATGCCGCTGGCCCTGACCCCGCACGGCTTCGGCATCATCTGCGGCATGACCAGCATCATCTGCGTGCTCCTCTCCCTGGTCCTCGTCCGTCGCGGCTGGATGTGAGGGCCGGCGAGTCCGTTAGAGTGAGTCAGCTGCCGGCTGCCAGCGAGTCCGTTAAGTGAGTCAGTTACCGTAGTGAGTCGGTTACCGTAGTCCTTTTTGACTCATTTTGTTCGCCAGCGAACAAAATGAGTCAAAAAGGACTACGGTAACTGACTCACTAACGGACTCACTGGCGGGTAACTGACTCACTTAACGGACTCGCTGGCAGCCGGCAGCTGACTCACTCTAACGGACTCGCCGGCCCTCACATCCAGCCGCTCCCCGCCCGCCTGTTTCCAACCTTCGTCATCCTGCGCCAACCCTAATCGCTCGTGGTATCGTTGCTGCAAATATTCCCACGCACGCAGGAGGAACCCATGACCAAGATCGCCATGACTACGCCGCTCGTAGAGATGGACGGCGACGAGATGACCCGCGTCATCTGGCAGATGATCAAAGACGAGCTCATCACCCCGTACGTCGACCTCAAGACCGAGTACTACGACCTCGGCCTCGAGCACCGCGAGGCCACGGGCGACCAGGTAACCATCGATTCCGCCGAGGCAACCAAGCGCCTGGGCGTCGCCGTCAAGTGCGCTACCATCACCCCCAACGCCGCACGTGTGGAGGAGTACAACCTCTCCCAGATGTGGAAGTCGCCCAACGGCACCATCCGCGCCCTGCTCGACGGCACCGTCTTCCGCGCACCCATCGTGGTCAAGGGCATCGAGCCCTACGTCCGCACCTGGCAAAAGCCCATCACCATCGCCCGTCATGCCTACGGCGACATCTACAAGAACACCGAGCTCCGCATCCCCGGTCCCGGCAAGGTCGAGCTCGTCTACACCCCGGCCGACGGCGGCGACGAGCTCCGCGCCACCGTCCACGACTTCGACGGTGCCGGCATCGCCCAGGGCATCCACAACCTCGACGCCTCCATCGAGAGCTTCGCCCGCGCCAGCTTCGAGTACGCCCTCGCCACCGGCCAGGACCTCTGGTTCGCCAGCAAGGACACCATCTCCAAGACCTACGACCACCGCTTCAAGGACATCTTCCAGGAGATCTTCGACGCGGATTACCGCGAGCGCTTCGACGCCGCCGGCATCGAGTACTTCTACACCCTGATCGACGACGCCGTCGCCCGCGTCATTCGCAGCGAGGGCGGCTTCATCTGGGCCTGCAAGAACTACGACGGCGACGTCATGAGTGACATGCTCTCCACCGCCTTCGGCAGCCTGGCCATGATGACCAGCGTCCTCGTCTCGCCCAAGGGCTACTACGAGTACGAGGCCGCCCACGGCACGGTCCAGCGCCACTACTACAAGCACCTGGCGGGGGAGAAGACCTCCACCAACAGCGTGGCCACGATCTTCGCCTGGACGGGCGCCCTGCGCAAGCGCGGTGAGCTCGACGGCCTGGACGACCTTGTCGCCTTCGCCGACCGCCTCGAGAAGGCCACCGTCGACACGATCGAGGCCGGCGAGATGACCGGCGACCTCGCCGCCATCACAACGCTCACCGACGTTAAGCGCCTCGACACCCTTGAGTTCATCAAGGCAATTGCGAGCAGGATGTAACGTCTACCCCATTGACCGCGCGCCCCAAAGGGCTCGACACAAAGCGAGAACAGGAGACACGATGGCAAATATGACGAGAAGGTCCCTGGTTGCCGGCCTTGGCGGAACCATGGCCTCGCTGGCACTGGCTGCATGTGGCAACAGCTCCACCGACGGCGCATCCGGCTCCACCGACGCCGCGGGCAAGTCCTTCAAGATCGGCGTCCTGCAGCTCGTGGAGCACGACGCCCTCGACGCAGCAAACGCCGGATTCGTCACGGCAATCCAGGACTCCGGCCTCGACGTCAAGATCGACCAGCAGAACGCCCAGGGCGACCAGAGCGCTTGCCAGACCATCGCCACCAAGCTGGTCAACGATGGCAATGACCTCATCCTGGCCATCGCCACCCCCTCCGTTGAGGCCGTCGCCGGCGCGACCGACCAGATTCCCATCGTCGGTACCGCCGTCACCGACTTCGAGGCCTCGGGCCTCGTTGCGTCCAACGAGAAGCCCGGCGGCAACATCACGGGTACCTCCGACCTCACCCCCGTTGAGGAGCAGATCGCCCTTATCCCCAAGTTCCTCCCCGATGCCAAGACGGTGGGCATCCTCTACTGCACGGCAGAGTCCAACTCAGACATCCAGGTCAAGATGGCCGAGGACGCCTGCAAGGCCAACGGCCTGACCCCCGAGCGCTACAGCGTCGCCTCCTCCAACGAGATCCAGCAGGTCGTTGAGTCGGCCGTCAACAAGGTTGACGTCCTCTATGCTCCCACCGACAACGTCATCGCCGCGGGCTTCGCGACGGTTGCCATGGTTGCCAACGAGAAGGGCATCCCCACGGTCTGCGGCGAGAAGGGCATGATCGATGCCGGTGGCCTCGTCACCATCTCCATCGACTACCTGGAGCTCGGCAAGCGCGCCGGCGAGATGGCCCTGCGCATCCTCACCGAGGGCGCCAACCCGGCCGATATGCCCATTGAGCACCTCGATTTCGAGGAGTGCGAGCTCATCACGAGCGAAGAAACCGCCAAGAAGCTCGGCATCGATCTCTCGCCCCTCTCAAACTAAAAAGATTGGCCCTCCCAAGGCGGCTGCCACTTGCCGCTTGCCCAACATAGGCGTATCGTTCAATATTCGCCCCGGCGACATCCTCGCCGGGGCGAGTTCTGGCAGTCTCTACAGGGAGGGCTCGACTATGCTCCTTGCGTTTCAAGGCGCCGTGTCCCAGGGAATCCTCTGGGGCGTTATGGTGCTCGGTGTCTACATCACCTTCCGTCTGCTCGACATCGCCGACCTGACCGTCGACGGCAGCCTTGCCCTCGGCGGCTGCGTCTGCGCGGTCCTGCTCGTCAACAACGGAGCCAACCCCTGGCTGGCCCTGCTCGCCGCGGCGTTTGCAGGCATGCTGGCCGGCGCGGTCACGGGCATCCTGCACACGGTCTTCGACATTCCCGCCATCCTGGCCGGAATCCTCACCCAGACCGCGCTGTGGTCCATCAACCTGCGCATCATGGGCAAGAGCAACATCCCGCTGCTCAAGTGCCCCAACGTCTTCACCGACATCTCCAAGGCCACGGGCATGACGCAGGCCACGGCGGCCCTGATCATCGGCCTGGCCGTCGTCGCGCTCGTCATTGCCAGCCTCTACTGGTTCTTCGGCACCGAGATCGGCTCGGCCCTGCGCGCCACCGGCAACAACGAGACCATGGCCCGCGCCCTCGGCATCGACACCCGCGTCACCAAGCTGCTCGCCCTGTCCCTCTCTAACGGCCTGGTCGGCCTCTCCGGCGGCCTCATCTGCCAGAGCCAGAAGTACGCCGACATCGGCATGGGCACCGGTGCCATCATCATCGGCCTGGCCGCCATCGTCATCGGCGAGGTCCTCGGCCAGCTCATGCCCGGCAAGCTCCGCTCCTTCTCCAGCCGCCTCATCTCGGCTGTCGTCGGCTCCATCGTCTACTTCCTCATTCGCGCCATCGTGCTGCAGCTCGGCATGGACGCCAACGACATGAAGCTCATCTCCGCCGTCATCGTGGCCATCGCGCTCAGCGTCCCCGTGGTCTCGGAGCGCATGCGCCTGCGTCGCCAGCTCAAGAAGGGAGTTGAGGCCTAATGCTCGAGCTCAAGGGTGTGCGTAAGGTCTTCAATACCGGCACAGTCAACGAGAAGGTCGCCCTTGACGGCATCGACCTGCACCTTCTCCCCGGCGACTTCGTCACGATCATCGGCGGCAACGGCGCTGGCAAGTCAACCATGCTCAACACCATCGCGGGTGCCTACCTGGTGGATGCGGGCACCGTTACCGTCAACGGCACCGACGTGACCTTCATGTCCGAGGCCAAGCGCGCCAAGTTCCTGGGCCGCGTCTTCCAAGACCCGCGCTTCGGCACGGCCACCGACATGCAGATCGACGAGAACCTCGCCCTCGCAGCCCGTCGCGGCAAGCGCCGCACGCTGGCCTGGGGCATCACCCACGAGGAGCGCGAGCTCTTCCGCGAGAGGCTTGCCCGCCTGGGCCTGGGCCTCGAGAACCGCCTTTCCGACAAGGTCGGCCTGCTCTCCGGTGGCCAGCGCCAGGCACTCACCCTGCTCATGGCTACGATCCAGAGCCCCGATGTGCTCCTGCTCGACGAGCACACCGCCGCCCTCGATCCCAAGACGGCGGCCCTCGTGCTCGAGATCACCGAAGAGGTGGTAACCGAGAACAACCTCACCACGCTCATGGTCACGCACAACATGCACGACGCCATCCGCATGGGCAACCGCCTCATCATGATGTCGGCCGGCAAGATCATCTTCGACGTGCGTGGCGAGGAGAAGTCCCGCCTGCAGATCTCTGACCTCATGAAGAAGTTCGAGGAAGCCGCAGGTGTCGAGTTCGATAACGACCGCATGCTCCTCGGTTAGCCCAACGCCTCGGTAGGGGAGAAGCCCCAGCGCGCCAGCTAACGGCCAGGCAGCAAGGGAGGTAGCCGCCATGCTCGACGAGTCCAACTCCATCCAAGAGGTCCGAGACTACTTCGGGAACGACCGCTTTGCCTCCGAGGCCTGCGCCTGCGAGGTGCTTGAGGCCTCCCACGGCCACGCAGTGACGGCCTTCACCATCTCCGGCCAGCACCTCAACGCCCAGGGCTTCGTCATGGGCGGCGCCATCTTCACGCTGGCCGACTTCGCCCTGGCCGTGGCCTGCAATATCGGCGAGAACCCCACGGTCTCGGTCTCCAACACGATCGAGTACTTCTCGCCTCCAAAGGGCGGCCGGCTATTCGCGACGGCAGACGCCGACAAGAGCGGCCGCAGCCTGGGCTTCTATACGGTGAGCGTTACCGACGACCTCGGCACGCCGGTGGCAAAGATGACGGCCACCTGTTTTCGTAGGTAAGGGCCAGGCCTCGCCGCTTGCCGCCGCCATCGGGCCACTGGCGTGTTAAATGCTTCCGTCGCCGTGCCATTCCCTTATTGACTTCACCTAGTTTGGGTATATACCATCATGCCCAGATATCTATATAGGTGCGCTGCTCCTTTGGCGCACAAAGGGAAGGACCGTACGTCGCCGCTCGCACGGCAAGGATAACCGCATACAAAGCCCGCACCATTTTGGTGCAAGCACCGTTGGCAAAATTGCGCGCGATTGCGCCGCGCAACTGAGCTTCGGTGCGTCATACTTTTGTAGTTACGAAACTGTTGGAATTATGTCTTGCCGCCACGGCAGGGCTCAGGGGAAAGCGCAGGCTTATGTTCTCGCGTCAAAACCAAAACAATACAAGCGAACCAGCCCCCACCGCCACCACCACGGCAAAGGATTCTCAGCGGCTCAAGCACAAGGAGCTGCAGAAGCTTAAGCGCGACGATCTCCTGCAGCTGCTCCTTGAGCAGATGCGTGAGGCCGACCGCCTCCGTGAGGAGCTCAGTGGCGTCTATGGACAGAACGAGCAGCTCGTTGAGCTGGCCGACCGCCTTAAGGCCCGCCTGAACGAGAAGGACGCCCAGATTGACGTCCTGAGGGTCAAGCTTGGCGAGAAGGACGCCATCATCGAGGAGGTCTTCGCCCATACCCGCAACATGGTGAACGAAGGCAACGCCGAGCGCGCTGCCGAGTACCAGACGGTACAGGAGCTCCTGACCGAGCACTTCCTGACCCCGCGTGCCACGACCGAGGCGTCTGTGGCTCGTGCCCATGCCTACGAGGAGGCCTTGGAGAACCAGGGCGATGCCATCGAGCTGGGCCCCGTGTCTCCCGAGGTGGAGCAGGCCATCGCTGGCGCTTCGCATGCTGGCTACATCCCCGGGCAGCCTGATGCGCCTCAGCTTGCGCCGGCCTCTGACGTCCCTGGTGGCCCCGAGGCTGCTCCCTATGCTGAGGGTCCTGCGGCAGTGCCCGTTGAGGCTCCCACTCCCGCGCCCGAGGCCCCTGTTGCGGAGGCTCCCGCAGCGCCTGCGCCCGAGGCTCCTGTTGCGGAGGCTCCCGCAGCAGATGCGCCTCAGGAAGCCAACGACGCAGAGCTTGCGCAGACGGTCGAGCACTTCGACGCGATCCTTGCCCACGCAACGGATGCCGCCGAGACGGCCAAGGCCATTGAGGCCGAGTCCGCCAAGATGGCCCAGATAGCCGAGGGCATCTCCCAGACCCACGAGGCCAATGTCGAAAGCTTCGAGTCTGAGTTTAACCTTGACTTCGATGACTCCGTGATTCCCGTGGCACCCGAGGTACAGCCCGAGGTAAGCCCCGAGCCTGCAGCGGTCGCCAGTGAGGCCCCGGCCCCCGAGCCTGCCCCT
>CAJOKK010000086.1 GCA_905235165.1 uncultured Atopobiaceae bacterium
CTGACTCACTCGCACCGCCCTCCCGCCGCCCCCGTTCTCTCCGCCCTCCGGCATCAAAAGTGAAATGAGTCAAAAAGGTCTCCGGTAACTGACTCACTCACTGCAAGGCACGGGATACGACGAGGATCTTGTCGTCAAGCGTGGTATAGGAGAAGGACAGACAGACAATGCCCAGTGCGTCAAGCGCGTGCTGGGCTGCTTTGTCTCGGGCGTCGCCGCGTTCGGTCACCCCGTCGACGCTGTGGAAGTGGCGAACCTCGAAGATGAGCTTCTCGTCGTGCTCGCGGTACCAGTTGCGCAGGGGTGCGGCACAGGCCTTGAAGGAGGCTTCCTTGGCCCCGAAGAGCACGGCGCGGGAGGCAGGCACATTGTCGGGAATGAGCGTCTGCGCCAAGGCGCGCTCCTCGCTCGTCAGCAGGAGCTCGGCCATGCGCTCGCCACGCGGGTCCTCGGCGAAGTCACGAATCGAAACGAGGTCGCAGCCAAGTCCGACGAGCCGTGAGCCTGGCGCGGGGCTGGCCCATGCGCAGGCGACAAGATCGTCCTCATCTGACAAGCTCAGGAGCAGGTCATCTCGCTCGCGTCCGGTCTCGTCTGTGGGATAGGGTGCCCCTCGGTCGTCGTAGGCAATCGGGATCCAGCGTTCGCCTGACGCTGTCGAAAGCGTGATGCCGCCGGCTTCGTGAGCACCCCATGAGCGAATGCCCCGGCGCACCTCCGTAAACACGTCCCCGTGTTCAGGGGAGCCGCTAGTCATGGCGCTGGTCGCAGCAGTCCTGGGCGTGTTGGCAAGCACCTTCCTGCGGGCAGCCGCAGCAGGAGCTCGTCTTTCGGCGGCGCAGGGTCGAGCGGACGGCAAGGCCGATAACAAGAACGAGCACCGCTCCCAAGATGACGTCCCAGACGTTCATGGCGATCCCTCCCTAGGCTATGCCCAGCGCATGCCCGATGAGGCAGACGACCCATGCGGCAATCCAGGCAAAGACGCACTGGAAGACAACGACCCCCACGGCCCATCTGCCACCGAGCTCTTGCCTGATCGTGCTGATGGCAGCCACGCAGGGCGTGTAGAGCAGCGAGAAGACGAGCAGCGATGCCGCACCCAGGGTCGAGAGGGCTGCCGTGATGCCGCCCGCCCGCTCAAAGAGCTCCTGCATGACGGAGACGACGCTCTCCTTGGCCATGAAGCCGCTGATGAGCGAGGTGACGATGCGCCAGTCACCGAGGCCGATGGGGCTGAAGAGCGGGACGAGCCAGCTCGAGATGAGGGCGAGGATGCTCTGCTCCTCGTTTGCCACGAGGTTGAGGCGTAGGTCGAAGTGGGAGAGGAACCACACCACCACGGTCGCCACGAAGATGACGGAAAAGGCGCGCTGCAGGAAGTCCTTGGCCTTCTCCCAGAGGAGCTGGCTGACGTTCTTGAAGGTCGGCAGGCGATAGTTGGGAAGCTCAAGCACCAGGGGCACAGGCTCGCCCGTAAAGACAAAGCGGCCGTAGATGAGTGCCATCAGAATGGCACAGGCGATGCCCAGAAGATACAGGCCAACCATGATGAGTCCGCCGTGGCCAGGGAAGAAGGCGGCCACAAGCAGGGCATAGATGGGCAGCTTGGCCGTGCAGCTCATGAAGGGCGTGAGCAAGGTGGTGATCGTGCGGTCACGGTCGGAGGGCAGGGTCCTGGTGGACATGATCGCCGGCACCGAGCAGCCAAAGCCCACGAGCATGGGCACGATGGAGCGGCCCGAGAGGCCGATCTTGCGCAAGGGCTTGTCCATGAAGAAGGCAACGCGTGCCAGATAGCCCGAGTCTTCCAGCATCGACAGGAAGAAGAACATCGTGACGATGATGGGCAAGAAGGAGAGCACCGACCCGACGCCCGCAAAGATGCCGTCGATGATAAGGCCGTGGATGACCTCGTTCACACCAACGGTGGTGAGCGCCGAGTCAACGATGAGGGTCAGCGCGCTGATGCCCTCCCCAAAGAGGCCTTGCAGCCATGCTCCGATCACGTTGAAGGTCAGGAAGAAGACGGCGCCCATGATGGCGATAAAGGTGGGGATGGCTGTCCATCTGCCGGTGAGAATGCGGTCGATTCGTTCGCTGCGTTCGCTCTCCTTGCTTTGCTTCGGCTTGACCACGCATGCGTCGCAGACGTGGAAGATGAAGGAGAAGCGCATGTCGGCAATGGCCGCGCTGGCGTCGAGGCCGCGCTCGACTTCCATCTGCGAGACGATGTGCAAGACCGTTCGCTGCTCGTTCATGCCGAGGTCGAGCTGGGAGATGATGAGTTCGTCTCCCTCGATGACCTTGCTTGCGGCAAAGCGCGTGGGCAGGCCGGTCTGCTTCGCGTGGCCCTCAATGAGGTGCGAGACGGCGTGAACCGCTCGGTGTACCGCGCCGTCGTGGTCATCGGGGGGACAGAAGTCCTGATGCAACGGACGCTCCTGGTAGTGTGCGACGTGCAGGGCGTGGCGCACGAGCTCGTCGACGCCTTCGCCGGTTGCCGCGCAGATGGGAACGACCGGTACGCCGAGCATGGACTCCAGACGGTTGACGTGAACCGAGCCGCCGTTGCCGCGCAGCTCGTCCATCATGTTCACTGCGACCACCATGGGGGTGTCCATCTCAAGAAGCTGCATGGTGAGATAGAGGTTGCGCTCGATGTTGGTGGCGTCGACGATGTTGATGATGGCGTGCGGGTGCTGGGTGAGCACGAAGTCCCTCGAGACGAGCTCCTCGGGGGAGTAGGGCGAAAGCGAATAGATGCCCGGCAGGTCGGTGACGAGCGTGTTGTCGTGTCCGCGGATGGCGCCGTCCTTGCGGTCAACCGTGACGCCGGGGAAGTTGCCCACATGCTGGTTCGAACCGGTGAGCTGGTTGAAGAGGGTCGTCTTGCCGCAGTTCTGGTTACCCACGAGAGCGAAGGTGAGCAAGGTGTCGTCGGGAAGGGGATCGCCCGAGCCCTTGGGATGGAACTTGCCCTCCTCGCCAAAGCCCGGGTGGGCGAGCTCGGTTTGCTGCGGGCGGGGCTGCTCGACCTCATCGTCCGCTGGCTCGACGCTGATTTGGGCCGCTTCGGCGCGGCGAAGCGTGAGTTTGTAGCCATGGATGCTCAGCTCCATGGGGTCGCCCATGGGGGCAAACTTGACGAGCGTGATGCGCGCGCCGGGGATGATGCCCATGTCGAGGAAGTGCTGACGCAGCTCTCCCTCGCCGCCAACATTCAAGACGACGCAGCTCGATCCGACGGCGAGCTGGTCGAGGGTTATGGGTTCTTCTTTCATGCTTTGCTCCGTCAACGTGCTGGATGGGCACTTATTTCCATAGGTAACAATGTCTCCTGTCTGCAAGTATAGCGCCGCCATGGGGGCGCTAGAAAATGGCTAGCGCCTAGGTGGCATTTGCTGGACGGTGAGGAAGGGCAGGATGGGAATCGGACGATAGGGCTTACAAGACCTCAGCATAGGGAGACGAGAAGCAGGAAACGTAAATAAGAGAATGTTGTGCTCCAAGAGAAACCTAGTGCGTGGCGCGCTATTGTGAACGTCGTGTCGAACTCTTGTGAATAAGTTCTCCTCGTCTGTGCTAGCTGCTACTATTTCAAACCGGCGGGCTGCAAAGGCAGCCTCGGAAATCACTTTTGTGAGGAGAACAATGCGTAAGAACACTTTTGCACAGAAAGCCTTCACGATTACCCTCGGCGCTTTCCTGGCGTTCGGCATCGCACCCGCGGCTGCCTTCGCTTCTCAGAGCGGCCCCAACAGCAATGGCCAGAACAGCGCTGGCCCCAACCAGTTTGTTCTCAACCAGGAGAAGGATCCGGGCTGGCTCACTGCTGACAACAATGGCACCGAGAACAACAACGGTCCGTCCAACACCCACCACTACGACGTCAACAACGCTGGCAAGACCTACGCGGAGGAGCACTCTGAGGGTCCGTCCAACACCCACCACTACGACGTTAACAACCCTGCCAAGACCTATGCGGAGGATCACCCCAACGGCCCCGAGCACACGCACAACTACGATCCCAGCCACCCCGAGAACACCGACAACCAGCCTGCCGCTCCCGAGATCAAGAACGGCAACACCGCTGTGAAGGACTACAACGCCGATAGCGATGACAAGGGCAAGGAGACCACCACTCCTGAGATCCTGGACGGCAACCAGTCTGGCAAGCACTATAACGCCGGCAACACCGGTGACAAGATCGATCGTGGCACGATCGTCGACGGCAACCAGTCTGGCAAGAACTACGACGCCAACCACCCCGGCCAGAACAACTAGTAGCTCGCTGGGCTAAGGCATCTCGATAGCACACAAGCTAGAGTGGACCTTTTCAGAGAGAGGGATTCGAGCAGTCGCTCGGGTCCTTCTCTTTTTTATCTACTGCGAATGTATCCCCTCTGCCATGCGCTGTCTTATATCAAGTATCCAAGTATCGATGATTTGTGAAGCGAAAGTCGTACTTTTATGTCGAAAGTAATGAAGGCAAGCATTTCAGCTCACAAAGGGTTCTAACGGTGCTAGAGTTCATAACCAGCAAACAGTGAGCTAAGAGTTAGCTCGCGAGTTATTCACAACAAAGGAGAATCATGAAGAACACGTTCGCTCAGAAGGCCTTCGCTCTTACCCTCGGTGCCGTCCTCGCCCTCGGCGCTGTCCCTGCTTTCGCTTACGCCGCTGAGAATGGCCAGGGTGTTGAGATCAGCTCTGAGAGCACCTGCAAGAAGGGCTACGACGCCGGCAGCGTTGACGACAAGGGCCAGGAGTCCAAGCAGGAGGATCCCAACACCTCCAAGAAGAACTACAACGCCGATGACCCCGAGGTTGGCAAGAGCAAGGTCAAGCAGGAGGACGGCAACCAGTCTGGCAAGGATTACAACGCCGACACCGCTGGTGACAAGGGCAAGCAGAGCAAGACCCCTGAGAAGAAGGATGGCAACACTGCTGATAAGGACTACGACGCCGACAGCGTTGATGACAAGGGCAAGGAGACCACCACTCCTGAGATCCTGGACGGCAACCAGTCTGGCAAGCACTATAACGCCGACACCACCGGCAAGAAGAACTAGTAGTTCGCAAGGCTAGGGCATCTTAGCGGCTCACAGGCTAAGACACACATTCAAAGAGAGGGATTCGGGCAGCTGCTCGGGTCCCTCTCTTTTTGTCTACAGCGAACTGCTTCCCTTTGCCTGCGGCTTTCAGCCAACCTTGCAAAACTGTAAGGTCCCGTAATGTTAGGCGCGCGACGCGGAGCTTTCTCCTCTCTAGGATGGTTTTTGTCATGCAAACCATGCGTGCGAACGCATGCGTAAAGGAGAAAGTTTTGAAGAAGATCTCATCGCTACTGGCCTGCACACTGTTTGTCTCGTCGCTTGGGTTGGCTGCCTGCGCGAGTGATGTCCACGTTCCCAGCTCTGCCGAGCTCGCACAGGGCATCATGCAGGCCTCTCAGGCCTCAGAGCCGGACTACACCACCGGCACGCCTTGGCTGGCCTGCGACATTGATGGTACCGTGAGTGCCACTACCCCCACCAACCCAAAGGATGACTTTGGCCTCTCTGTAAACAAGGACGCTCTGCTTTCCCTGAAGCTGAGTGACAGCAGGCCTACGGCGGGCCTGGTCAACGACCTTGGCGAGCAGGAGGACAAGGACCTCAAGAAGATCTTCCACGAGGCTTCGCCGCAGTCTCACGACGCGAAGCTCGCCTATGACCTCTTCTGGCTCCTTGAGGACTGGGACGGTCGCAATGCGCTCGGCATCAAGCCCCTCAAGGATCGTATCGGCGAGATCGATACGATCGGCTCCATCGATGAGCTCAACACCTACTTCACGACGCTTCCGCCGGAGGAACGTGCGGGCGCTCCCTGGAGAGGCGTGCCGAGCACGGATCCCAGCGACTCTACGCGCAGGATCATCTCCTTCGAAAACGCGAAGCTGCTGCTGGGAGACAGCGCCGAGTATGAGACGCGTTCGGATTTCGGCGCGATGACGGAAGATGCCTACCGTACGCTCGTGAAGAAGATACTCGGCAAGGCAGGCTACTCCGAGCAGGAGGCGGCAAATGAGAAGTTCGACAACTGCCTCGCCTTCGACAAGCTGCTGGCTCCCGCGATTTGCAGTCGAGATGAGCGACAGAGCCCCGATTACCTCTCCCGCGCCAGCCGTCGCTATACGAGGTCAGAAGTCGAGAACATGCAGGGAAAGCTGCCGGTGCTGGCGGTGCTCGAGCAGTCGGAGGGCTATCCCGCTTGCGACAGCTATCTCGTTGCCGAGCCGGAATTCTTCGCGAAGCTGAACGAGGTCTACACCGACGAGAACCTCGGTCTTCTGAAGGACTATCTCATCGTGAACAGCACCATCAATTCCGCCGACTTGCTCGACCGAGAGTGCTATGAGTGGTTCTACGAGGCCATGGGTTCCTTGGATGGCACGAGCGAGCTTCCCGATGACGACGCCTATGCGGTGGGTGCCGTGAAC
>CAJOKK010000087.1 GCA_905235165.1 uncultured Atopobiaceae bacterium
AAAATGAGTCAAAAAGGACTACGGTAACTGACTCACTCGCCGACCCCCGCCGCCACCCCCTCCGGAATGAGTCAAAAAGGGCTACGGTAACTGACTCACAGTCAGAAAGGCTACGGTAACTGACTCACTCCGGCCAAAGGGGCTACGGTGACTGGCTCGCCCGCCCGCACGGCCACGTTACGCCTTGGTATCGCCTGTGTGAGATGCCATGGCCCCAGAACTGCGCTGATGGTATAACCTTTAACGCGAAGCACCCAACGTCAGAGAGGAGGCCACATATCATGCATGCCCAGGCCTCTGCTGTCGTAATCGTGGTCGTATCCTAAGGTGCAGCCTGCTGCTACCGGCTGCGCCTGTAACCGACGCCTATCCGCACGGATTAGCACGCCGTACCACATCAAGAGGGACGCATCGCCATGCTCAACATTCATCAGCGCTACTGTACCGAGACCTTTGACGCCCAGGGAAACCTCACGTCATTCCGCACCAACTGCGGACGTCACTTCAATTACGCCTACGACGTCATAGACGAGATCGGGCGTGTCGAGCCCGAGCGTATGGCCATGATCTGGCGCAATCCCGAGGGCGAGGAGCATAACCTTCGCTTCTCCGACATCGCTCGCTGGTCAAACAAGGCCGCGAACTTCTTCCTTTCGCAGGGCATCAAGCGCGGAGACCGCGTGATGGTCATCCTGCGCCGCCACTACTCATTCTGGATCGTGTCGCTCGCGCTCACGAAGATCGGCGCCGTCGTGGTGCCGGCCACCTTCATGCTCAAGGCACACGACATCTCCTACCGCATCACCGCAGCCGGGCTCAACGCCATCGTCTGCAACTCGGTGGGCACCATCGTCGAGCAGATCGACGAGGCCGTGGCCGAGCTTGGCTGTGACCTCCCGCGCTTCATGATCAACGGCGCCCAGCCCGACCTTCCGCGCGCCGAGGGCACCACGATCGATGAGTCTCTCTTCGGTCCCGCCCTCAGCGGCCCCGACGGCCTCTTTGGCGCTCCCTGCCAGCGTGAGGGCTGGATCGACATGGGTACGGGCGTGCGTGTTGCCTCCGACCAGCTTGGTCGCATCGACAACCACACCTCTGACCCCTTCCTTATCTACTTCACGAGCGGTACCTCCGGTGAGCCGAAGATGGCGCTTCATAGCCATGACTACGCAGCGGCCCACCTCTGCACCGCCAAGTACTGGCACGGCATCGATCCCGACGGTTGCCACATGACGGTGGCAGACACAGGCTGGGCCAAGTGCACCTGGGGCAAGTTCTATGGCCAGTGGTTCATGGAGGGCTGCCAGCTCGTCTACGATTACGACCGTTTCCACGGCAACGAGATTCTCGAGCTTATCCAGAAGTACCACCTCACCACCTTCTGTGCGCCGCCTACCATCTGGCGCATGCTCTCGCACGAAGACGTGGATTCCTACGACTTCTCGTCCATCAAGCGCCTCACCACCGCGGGAGAAGCGCTGCCGCCCGACCAGTTCGACTTCTGGCTGGAGCATACCGGCCACAAGATCTACGAGGGCTTCGGACAGACGGAGTCGCCGGTCATCGTGGCCAACCTGCTGGGCTCCGAGCCACGTCCTGGCTCGATGGGCAAGCCGGTGCCCTTTGGCGACATCGCGCTCGTCGACCCCGATGGCCAAATCTGCGAGCCGGGCGAGGAGGGCGAGATCTGCATCCGCTGCGACCCGCGTCCCGCTGGCATCATCGTGGAGTACTTCAAGGCTCCCGATAAGACCGCCGACGTCTTTGCCGACGGCTGGTACCACACCGGCGACACCGCCTATTCCGATGAGAGCGGCTACTACTACTATTGCGGCCGCAACGACGACCTCATCAAGAGCTCGGGCTACCGCATCTCGCCCTTCGAGGTCGAGAGCGCGCTCCTGCGCCACGAGGCCGTGCGCGAGTGCGCCGTGACTGGCGTTCCCGACGACCTGCGCGGCTTCGCGGTCAAGGCCACGATCGTTCTTGAGGCCGGTTATCAGGGAACTCCCGAGCTGATTAAAGAACTGCAAGTCTGGACCCGTGATCAGACGGCGCCCTACAAGTACCCGCGTGTGGTTGAGTTCGTCGACTCCCTGCCGCAGACCTTCTCTGGCAAGATCCGTCGCGCCGAGATCCGTCAGCGCGACAAGGAGAAGGGCGTGGTTGCCTAAGGTCAGACCGTGGCCAGGGGCATATCTGTGCCTGGCCCTTGTGAGCAGCGCGAAAGGGGAGGCGAGCAATGCAGCAGATAACCGTTTTGGTTGGCCATGCGGGCACCGGCAAGACGAACGTGGCGCTGGGCCTGGCGCTTGCCGAGGCCCGTCGCGGCCACGCGGTCACCTTGGCCGACCTCGACGTGGTGAACCCCTACTTCCGTTCGAGCGACTATCCCGACGAGCTGTCCCAAGCGGGCGTGCGCCTCATCGCACCGGTGCTGGCGCGCACCACGCTTGACACCCCGAGCCTCTCGGGTGAGCTCGACGCCGCGATCAGCGAGGCGGCGCGCGACAGCAACGCCCGTCTCATCATCGACGTGGGTGGAGATGACGACGGGGCCACCACCATCGGCCGCTGGGCACAGCAGCTCAACGGCGCGAACGCTCGCATCCTCTACGTGGTCTCGGCCTTCCGCGCCCTTACGCAGGAACCCGAGCAGGCGGCGGCCATGCTACCCGACATCGAGGAGCACGCCCACCTGCAGGCCGACGCCCTTCTCAACACCTCCAACCTCGGTGACGAGACGACGCTTGAGCACGTCCGTCATGGCCGCGCCTTCGCGCGCGAGGTTGCCCGCCTTTGCGGCCTGCCGCTTGCCGCGACCATCGTTCCCAAGGTCGCCGCGAAAGACCTGGACGGTGAGGAACTGAAGTTGGCACTATCGATCGACGAGGCGGCCGACGAGCCGCTCGTCGTGATGGAGCGATTGGTACGAACGCCCTGGGACTAGCCGACCGCACAGACGGGAATCGTCTGTGCAAGGCTGGCTTGGTTCAGGAGAGGAGAGGAAAGGAAAGGAGCTACATGGCACGAATCATCGTCGACGACGTCCACTGCAAGGGCTGTGGCCTGTGCGTGGACGCCTGCCCCAAGGGGGTGCTCGCGCTTGATGACGAGCGCATCACGCCCAAGGGCTACCATCCTGCGAAGCTCATTGACCCCGATAACTGCATCGGGTGTTCCTCGTGCTTCACGACCTGCCCCGACGTCGCGATTACGGTGGTGATGTAGATGGCAGAGAACAACCAGGGCGCCGAGCGCGTCCTCATGAAGGGCAACGAGGTGCTGGCCGAGGCGGCCATGCGCGCCGGTTGCCGCTTCTTCTTCGGCTACCCGATCACGCCCCAGACCGAGCTCGCGGCCTACATGGCCAAGAAGCTGCCCCTGTGCGGTGGCACCTTCCTGCAGGCTGAGTCCGAGGTCGCGGCCATCAACATGGTCTACGGCGCTGCCGCCGCTGGTGCGCGCGTCATGACCTCGTCCTCCTCGCCCGGCGTCTCCCTCAAGGGCGAGGGCGTCAGCTACATGGCCGGCGCCGACGTTCCGGGCGTCATCGTCAACGTCGAGCGTGGCGGCCCGGGCCTGGGTGGCATCCAGCCCTCGCAGTCCGACTACTTCCAGGCTACGCGCGCGCTCGGCCACGGCGACTTCTACATGCCCGTGCTTGCCCCGTCGACCGTCCAGGAGATGGCCGACCTCATCTACCTGGCCTTCGACCTGGCTGACGAGTATCGCACGCCTGCCATGATCTTGGCCGACGGCATGATCGGCCAGATGATGGAGCCCGTCACGCTGCCGCCCGCGCGTGACCCCGAGACGCTTCCCAAGAAGCCCTGGGCCACCACCGGCACCCGCATGGAGCGCGAGCACAACGTGGTCAACTCGCTCTACCTCTCGCCCAACAAGCTTGAGGACACCAACTTCGAGCGCTTCGAGCGCTACGCCCAGATCAAGGAGACCCAGCAGCGCCAGGAGCTGCTCCTGTGCGATGACGCCGAGATCGTGGTCGTGGCCTTCGGCGCCTCCAGCCGCATCGCCCGCACCGCGGTGCGCGAGGCTCGCGCCAAGGGCATCAAGGCCGGCCTCCTGCGCCCGATCACCCTGTGGCCCTTCCCGACCAAGGCGGTCGACCAGGTGATCGCCAACGGCGCCAAGCAGTTCCTCTCCGTCGAGCTCAACATGGGCCAGATGGTCGAGGACGTGCGCCTTGCCGCCAACGGCCGCGCCGAGGTCAGCTTCTACGGTCGCACCGGCGGCGTGCTGCCGACGCCCGAGGAGGTGCTCGCGCAGATCGAGAAGCTCGCGAACGGCGAGGCTTCCGGCGTGCTTCCCCGTCCCGTCGACTGCCCGAGCTCCAACGAAAGGGGTGAGTAGCATGCCGGCACCCAAGACTCCCGTCACCCTGCCCGACTATCAGGTCGAGCGCATCGGCTCCCAGATCAAAGAGGGCGAGACGATCAAGTCCGCGCGTCCGCACGCGCTGACCGACGCCATCTTCAACTACTGCCCCGGCTGCACGCACGGCATCGTCAACCGCCTGGTTGCCGAGGTCATCGACGAGCTGGGCATCGAGGGCAAGACCGTCGGCATCGCGCCGGTGGGCTGCTCGGTCATGGCCTATGACTTCTTCAACTGCGACATGATCGAGGCCGCACACGGTCGCGCCCCGGCGGTGGCGACCGGCGTCAAGCGCGTCCACCCCGATAACGTGGTCTTCGCCTACCAGGGAGACGGCGACCTCGCCTCTATCGGTACCGCCGAGACGGTCCATGCCGCCACGCGTGGCGAGAAGATCACCGTCATCTTCATCAACAACGCCATCTACGGCATGACCGGCGGCCAGATGGCCCCGACCTCCCTGCCCAACCAGGTCACCCAGACCTCGCCCTATGGTCGCGACGTCGCCACGGTGGGTTACCCGGTGCGCATTGCCGAGCTCCTCTCCACGCTTGACGGCGTGGCTTACGTCGAGCGCGTCACCTGCGACTCCACCGCCCACATCATGGCGGCTAAGCGCGCGCTCAAGAAGGCCTTCCAGAACCAGATCGACGGCGTGGGCTACTCGCTCGTCGAGGTCGTGGCTACCTGCCCGACCAACTGGGGCATGAGCCCGCATGACGCCTTCGAGTGGCTGCGCGAGAACATGCTGCCCTACTATCCGTTGGGCGTCTACAAGGACGTCGTGGCCGACGGCTACGCGAACGCCGCCGAGGCTGCGCTCGCTCGCGCCAAGGACTGCCCCATCGCGCAAAAGGGAAAGGAGGCCTAAGGCATGGCTGAGGATTTCAACCACGAGCTGCTTTGCGTGCTCTCTGGCTTCGGTGGCCAGGGCCTGCTCTTTGCCGGCAAGATCATGGCCAACTGCGGCCTGATCGATGGCCGTCACGTCTCCTGGATGCCGAGCTACGGCCCCGAGATGCGCGGCGGTACCGCCAACTGCAGCGTCTCCCTTTCCGACGACGCCATCGGCTCGCCCTTCATCACGCGCCCGACGGCGCTGATCGCCATGAACCAGCCCTCGGTGGAGAAGTTCGCTCCGAGCGTCCAGCCGGGTGGCACCATCGTCGTCGACACGACCCTGGCGCTTGACGGCGTCTCTGGTATCGAGTTGGCCGAGGGCGTGAAGGTTGTTGAGTTCAAGGCGACCGAGCTGGCTGAGGCCGAGGGCCTCAAGGGCCTGGCCAACGTCATCTGCCTGGGCAAGCTCTGGGCCGAGACGCACTTCTGCACGCGCGAGGTGCTTGACAAGGCGGTCGAGCACTGTGTGCCGCCCAAGCGCAAGCACCTGCTCGAGCCGAACCTGCGTGCCTTCCAGCTGGGAGTCGACGCCTAAGGCAAGAGTCACAGATGAGTCATCGCGAGGGGCATCCGCTTGTAAGCGGGTGCCCCTCGTTGCGTGTCGGAGTGGGGGCGAGTCAGTTGCCGGGGGGCGAGTCAGCGAGTGAGTCAGTTACCGTAGTCCTTTTTGACTCATTTTGTTCGCCAGCGAACAAAATGAGTCAAAAAGGACTACGGTAACTGACTCACTCCGCCAACCC
>CAJOKK010000088.1 GCA_905235165.1 uncultured Atopobiaceae bacterium
GTACTTGTCGGTGTGGTCGCCGATGATCTTGATCGAGTTCTTGTTGGCGCCCACGGTGCCGTCGCCGCCGAGGCCCCAGAACTTGCACTCGATGGTGGAAGGATCGGCGGTGTTGGGAGCGTCCTCCATCTCCTCGAGGGAGAGGTTGGTGACGTCGTCAACGATGCCGAGGGTGAACTCGCGCTTGGGCTCGTCCTTGGCCAGCTCGGCGTAAACGGCGAAGGCAGACGCGGGAGGCGTGTCCTTGGAGCCGAGGCCGTAACGGCCGCCGATGACCTTGATGCCAGACTTGCCACCCTCAAAGAGAGCGGTGACGACGTCCTGGTAAAGGGGCTCGCCGATGGAGCCGGGCTCCTTGGTGCGGTCGAGAACGGCAATGGACTTGACCGTCTCGGGCAGAGCGGCGATGAAGTGCTCGATGGACCACGGACGATACAGGCGAACCTTCACGAGGCCGACCTTCTCGCCATGGGCGTTGAGGTAGTCAACGACCTCCTCGAGGACGTCGCAGAAGGAACCCATGCAGACGACCACGCGGTCAGCGTCGTCGGCGCCGTAGTAGTCGAACAGGTGATAGTTGGTGCCGAGCTTGGCGTTCACCTGGTTCATGTAGTCCTCAACGATGGCGGGCAGCGCGTTGTAGGCGGAGTTGCAGGCCTCGCGGTGCTGGAAGAAGACGTCGCCGTTCTCGTGCGAGCCGCGAGCATGCGGGTGCTCGGGGTTCAGAGCGTGGTCACGGAAGGCCTGGACGGCGTCCATGTCGCACATCTCGGCGAGGTCGGCGTAATCCCAAACGGCGACCTTCTGGATCTCGTGAGAGGTACGGAAGCCGTCGAAGAAGTTAATGAAGGGCACGCCACCCTTGATGGCAGAGAGATGGGCGACGGCGGAGAGGTCCATGACCTCCTGGACGCTGCCCTCGGCGAGCATGGCGAAGCCGGTCTGGCGGCAAGCCATGACGTCGGAGTGGTCACCGAAGATGTTGAGGGCATGGCTCGCCACGCAACGGGCGGACACATGGAACACCGACGGGAGACACTCGCCCGCGATCTTGTACATGTTGGGGATCATCAGCAGCAGGCCCTGCGACGCGGTGTACGTCGTGGTCAGGGCGCCAGCACCGAGGGAGCCGTGGACAGCGCCCGCGGCGCCAGCCTCGGACTCCATCTCGACGACCTTGACGGTGGTGCCAAAGATGTTCTTCTGGCCAGCCGCAGCCCACTGATCGACGTAGTCGGCCATCGGGCTGGACGGGGTGATCGGGTAGATACCGGCCACCTCGGTAAACGCGTACGACACCCACGCCGCGGCGTTGTTACCGTCCATGGACTTGAACTTTCTCGCCATATCCTCTCCTTCTCGAAACCTACCGGACCCCCCAGGCCCGGAATTATGAAAACCTGTGCGGTCTCCCACACGAGACGCCCGTGGAAAGCATCCCACGGCACGTAGCATCGCCATGGTGCCGCACTGTCAATCATAGAGTTTTGGGGTGCGGTCGTACCACGAATTCGGAAATTACTGTGGTAAATCCATGTGGAAAACGAGATTATTTTTAGAGAAGGGCGCTAAGCAGGGGATTTGCTAAGAACGCATTTTGGCGAGAAGACGCTCATAACCCTCAGAGAAGCGACGGGCCATATCGCCGTTGCGATCTTGGGCAGGAACCACGCCGTACTCATCCGAGACGAGGAAGGCCTCGTCGAAGGCAATGGAGCCGTCCTTGACCTGCTTGCGAAGGGCTGCGTTTCGGCGCACGGGGATGCCGAGCGTGTGTGCAAGGCCCTCAACGAGCGAAGCTGAGCCCGAGGCGGTAGTAGCCGGCTCGTCGTCCCACACGAGCGTCCCATCTTGAACCAGCCAAAGGCTCTCGGGGGCCACACCCGTGTTCGCCGCCTCGGCATGTGCCTGCTCGGAACGGTCAAGAAGGTCGAGCAGGTCGGTCTTCTCGAGAGGAACAAAGGGGCCAACCGTCATGGCAGCCTGGCCGTCGACGTCAATGACCAGCATGAGCACGCCGTTGGGGTGCTCTTCTGAGCCACCCTCGAGGGTCCACTCGATGTGCTGCTGGGCCCAGGCAACGATGGGCTGGCCAACGCGGCCGCCATTTACCGTGCGGGAACCGAGGGCGCGCAGGTGTCGGCCCTCAAGAGGAAGCTTGCCAGCGGCGAGGCGCCAGCGGCAGACAAGCGCCGGCTCGCCGAGCTTGAACGAATCCATGCCATAGTCCTGAGTCATAAGGTTCCTCCCACCGCACTACGGCCGAAAGAGGTTACTTCTTCCTCTTTTTCAGGCCGCTTCTCACCACGCCCACAACCGAGGGGATGACGGAGACGCCAATAATACCGAGCACGAGCAGCTCAAAGTGCTCCTGCACGAAGGGAATGCCACCAAAGAAGTAGCCGAGAAGCACGAAGAGCGACGACCAGGTGAGTCCGCCAAGGGCGTTGAAGACAACGAAGTCGCGCCAGTGCATACCACCCATGCCCGCAAAGAAGGGGACGAAGGTACGGATGAAGGGGAAGAAGCGACCGAGGAAGATAGCGGGCTTGCCCCACTTCTCGAGAAACTCCTCGGACATCTTGATGCGCTCCGGCGTCATGGCCTTCACCTTGCCGGAAGCAACGATGCGCTGGCCGAAGTGCTGACCAATCATGAAGTTGCACTGGTCGCCACCAATGGCCGCAAGCCACACAACGGGCAGGAGCAGCATGATGTTGAAGCCACCGCCGTTGGCAAAGAAGCCCGAGGCAAAAAGGAGCGAGTCGCCGGGGAGGAAGGGAAAGAAGACCACGCCCGTCTCGATAAACACCACCAAGAAGACGAAACCGTAGGCAACGAGCGGACCCATGGCAATAGCAGCGGCGATAAACCCGCGCGGGTCTCGCATAAGGTCAGAAAAGAACTGAATGACGGGCATCGATGCTCCCCGGGCTGCGGCAAGGCAAAGGCCGCACGACATATGTGTAATGAGAAAGCTTGCTCGATGGGAACGGGCGCCCGTCAGTGACTCCTTATGGCTGCTGCCTCCCGGCCCTGACCAGATTCGGGGTATGACGTCGCCCGAGCCCATCGAACAAGCTCGGTGAACCAGTGTAGCAGATGAAAACACGAGAACCAAACGCTATTAAAGGCACACACGAGCGCCACGCACGAGGTAGAAAGCCCCGCCTCGTACGTGGCGGGGCTTAGGCACGTGTTCTCATCTAGGCAAAGACGGCGCGCTTGGCCTACTGCTCAAAGGGGAAGGTGTAGGGCAGGCCGAGCTTGTCGCGTACCTCAATGATCTCCTTCTGGACGGCCTCGCCCACCGGCACGCCCTTGTCCTTGCGCTCCTGCCAGACGAGCCATTCCTTCTCGCCGGCGGTATAGATGCGATCGTGACCAGGGGCCTTGGCGGATGCGCGCAGCGCGCGGCAGATGTCGCCCGCGGTCTTGCGGAAGGAGTCAAGGCCGACGAAGGCCTCGGGGTCAACCACGAAGAAGAAGTGGCCGAGGTGGTACATCTCGGGGTTGCCGTCGGCATCGGTGCCGTTCAGCGCCTTCATGAACTGGCCGCCAGCAAGCGCCGCCGAGAGAATCTCGACCACCGCGGCATAGCCATAGCCCTTGTAGCCGCACATCTCGTCGCCAGGGCCTCCGCCGAGCGGCGCGAGGGCTGCCGTGCCCTCAACCAGCATGTCGAGAATGGCTTTGGCGTCCGTGGGCGTGCTGCCATCGCGAGCCACCACCATGCCGGCCGGCACGTCGATGCCCTCGCGAGCGTCGTACTCGATCTTGCCGCGCTGCACGATGGAGGTGGCGCAGTCGATGCAGAAGGGGAACTCCTCGTCGGTAGGCAGGGCAAAGGTCAGCGGGTTGGTGCCCATCATGTTGTCCACACCAAAGGTCGGGGCGATGGAGGGGCGGGCGTTGGTGCCCGTCATGCCGAGCAGGCCCTCCTTGCTCGCCATCGTGGCCCAGTAGCCCGCGATGCCATAGTGGGTCGAGTTGCGAATGGCACCACCGGCCATGCCGTAGGTACGCGCCTTCTCGATGAGCTTCTCCATCATGTGATACGACGCGACCATGCCCATGCCGTCGTGGGCATCCATCACCAAGGTGGTAGGCGTCTCGCGCACCACCTCGAGGTCGGTGACGGGCAGGAGGGTTCCGCGCACGATGCGGTCGATATAGATGGGCTTGAAGCGGTTACAGCCATGGCTCTCGATGCCACGGCGATCAGACTCAAGCAGAACATCGGCACAAATCGCGGCGTCTTCTCGCGGAACGCCGTATCCCACGAATGCGTCGATGAGGAAGTCGTTCATGAGCTTCCACGGAACGTAGGGCCTTGTCTCCACTGTTGCTCCCTTCGATTCTGATGGGCCATGTTGGCGAGTGTCACAGCTCGTTCGGATGGCCGAAATCGCATGCTGACGTGCCACCCGCTCGCAGTCCATGCCCTTTGTAGCACGCTGCGGCTAACAGTCGTTCTACTACCTCCATACATCGTAGCGTTTCATCGGCAAACGTTCTTTTCGCAGTGATGACTTACCCATCACATGCAGGGCTTTTGTTGCTAATATGGAGTTTACGGTCTTTTTTTGAAGCGAGGTTATTTCGCATGAGAGAAGGGATGCCCCATGAGACGCAAACCGTTTGGCCTCAAGATCGTAACCATGCTCACAGTCTTCCTTTTGGCCCTGATCATTGCGCCGGCTCTTGCGCGCGCAGATGAAAGCGCCGCCAGGGTGAAGGAGGAGGCCCTGGGAGATACGTATGGCATCAGCTGGGACATGACGTGGGACAATCGCAAAATCACGCAATGCCAAGTTACCACCATCAACATCAATTCCGGATGCACGCTACGGATCCCTTACGGCATTTGCGTAAGGCCTGAGCATACCCTCACGATCAAGGGAGGCGGAACCTTGATCGTTGGAGAGGCCCTGAAGGGTAACGCCGACTACGATGGCTACGCCGGTCTTGGCGGAGACGGCTATTACGGTCCCAGCAAAATCGGAAATCTCGAGGATGCCACAAGCGGCGGAGTTATCCAGATGCTCAACGGCGTCACGGTAATTGCCTATGGCGCTCCGCATGCCGCCGCAATTGGTGGAGGCTACGGCGAAAGCGAGGAGTATGGAGCCCATGGCGGAAACGCACAGCTGGTTTTGGCCGATTCCTCTTATGTATACGCCTATGGTGGTGAGGATGCTGCCGGAATCGGAGGAAGTGCGAATGGCTCGACAGTAACCACACTGGGCGGCGCGAGCGCTAACCTCAGAACCAGCGAGATCACCGCCATTGGCGGGTGCACGTGGGGCGAGAGCGATGAGCCGCTGACCCATAATGCCCCTGGAATCGGATGCGGCAACGGCGGAGACACCGCCGAATACAACATCTCTATCACCGGGAGCAAAGTCACCGCCATTGGCGCTGACGGTGGAGCAGCCATCGGCAGCGGCACGGGCTGCGATTTCGAACGCATCTACATCAACAATTGCCTCCTTACCGCCCAGGGAACCATCGGCGCCTCCCCGGACGTCAGCAGCTCGTCCCCCATCGAACTCAAGGGCAGCTCAGCTGACAGCTACATCACGGCAGAAGGCTATAACGGTGCAGTCAAGCTGGATAACGACTTCATGAACAAGAGCACGGGCGTTATTCTCGCCGAAGGCAGCCATGACTGTACGAGCGCAGACCTCACGCCTACGCTCATTACCGTTCGCCCCTTCGTTACCTTTGACTCCGACGGCGGCACCGCGGTCGAGGGCCAGGCGGTTCTCGCGGGCGAGTGCGCAACCAAGCCCGAAGACCCAACGCGCGAGGGCTACACCTTCGATGGCTGGTACCTGGATGACGAGGCCTTTGACTTTGCCACGCCGATTCAGGAGAACATCACGCTCGTGGCTAAGTGGATTCCCGCTGCCCCGGCTGAGCCCGCCTTCAAGAACGTCAGCCTCACGGTGGGCCGGCAGATCGGCCTCACCTTCTGGCTTGACCTGCCCGTGGCGG
>CAJOKK010000089.1 GCA_905235165.1 uncultured Atopobiaceae bacterium
AGCCTCCGGCCTGCGTCATGTATGGTGGGCGTTACAAGATTTGAACTTGTGACCTCTTCCGTGTCAGGGAAGCGCTCTCCCCCTGAGCTAAACGCCCTTAGTCTGGGGTGCCGCTCGCGCAGCGGAGATAAATATAACTGAAGCCCTCGCAGGATGCAACAACAAATTTCAGGATGAGGCTAAATTTCGTCCAATGTGTGCATATTCGTTGAAAAGTCCAGTTAGACAGCAACGCATGTATCAATTATCTCACTATCCAGCAGGGAGTCGTTGTACATCCCATCAAAGCCAAGTACCGACTGCACGTGTCCGATAAAGGCACTTCGGTTCTGTATGCCCGTCCCGCCGGCCGCATCGCTGTGGGGAAGCGGCCGTGACTCTGCATTGTCGTGCAGGTGAACTTGGCCCGCCTGTCGCCATTCGGAGCCAACGCGAGCGATTCTCGTGCCAAGAAGTCCCTGTTCCCAGCGCTCGTTCTTGGCCAGCAGTTTGTCGTGAACCACGAAGTCCTCGCAGGTGACTACATCACGCAGGCGCGTAAGGCCGCGCTCGCGATCTTGCTTGATCACCCAGAAGATCGAATAGAACTGCGTATCAACGAACTCCTTGAGTGAGGGGTCGCGTCGCGCGGCGCGTTTGATGGGGGTCATCTCATCGCCAAGGTCAAAGTCAAAGAGAGACCACTCCGAGAAGGCCATGTTGATCTGGATGAGTTCTTCCCGGCTTGCCTGATGGTGATATGCAGCAGGGTCAACCGTCTCTTGGAAGATATCTCGTGCAACCTCAAACAGATACGGCGTGCCGTACTTGATGTCATCAAGGATCTCGATGATCTCTTCGTCGCTGGGAAAACGTTGCTTCAGATGTGCGCTCATGATGCCTCCTGTAGTCGTCAGGTACGGAAGGCCATCGTGACAATCGCAACTTGCAGCAAACTTGCATCGAACTGCACACATGCTGGCAGCAAGCTGAGATTCGAACCAGTGCGCTCTCAACACAGCGGCTACGGGGCGGTGCGCAACAATCCTATGCGCCTCTTCGCTTTAGGTCATTAAATAATTGATAATCACAAGCTCCATGAGGCCAACACAATTCAGGCGCATATGGAACTGCTTGCGTTAAGGTGGGGCGAGAACAAGAAGAGGGGGAGACATGGATCATCAGACTTGCTCACAAGAGCTCATCAAGACCATCGCGGCGTCTCCGAGCGCCTTCCATGCGGTTGACACGGTTGTCAGGCGTCTCGAGGCAGCCGGTTTCATGGCATTGTCCGAAAACGACACCTGGACCCTCGAACCTGGTGGCTCCTACTTCACGACGCGTAACGGCTCAAGTCTGATTGCCTTCAAGCTGGGTTCGTCGCTCGACAACTACCACTTTCAGATGAGTGCTGCACACACCGATTCGCCCACCTTCAAGCTGAAGAGCCAGCCCGCGCTGTCTGGCCCCGATGGGGTCCTTCGCCTCAATGTCGAGGCCTACGGCGGCATGATCGACTACACCTGGCTCGACCGTCCGCTGTCGCTGGCTGGCCGTGTCATGGTGGAGAAGGACGGTGCCATCGAGACCCGCCTCCTTTCCATCGATCGCGACTTGCTTCTCATTCCGAGTGTCGCCGTGCACATGAATCGCGACGTCAATCAGGGCTACGCCTTCAATCGCCAGGTTGACCTTTGCCCACTCTTCTCGGTAGGGGAGCTGTCTGCTGAAGACATCGATCGCCTGATTGCCGACGAGCTTTCAGTGACCCCCGAGCAGATCCTCGCGCACGACCTCGTGCTCGTCAATCGTCAGCCGGGTTGCGTTTGGGGTGCGGCGAAGGAGTTCGTCTCGGCACCCAAGCTTGACGACCTGCAGTGCGTCTTTGCCTCGCTCGAGGCCCTTCTCGCAAGCGATAACCCCCATGCCGTCACGGTTTGTGCCCTCTTCGACAACGAGGAGGTCGGTTCGGGCAGCAAGCAGGGTGCGCTTTCCACCTTGCTGCGCGATACGCTCGCACGCGTCAACGCGGCACTGGGCAAGGGGGAGCAAGACCTTCTCGCGGCCTTGGCCGGTTCCTTCATGGTGAGCTGCGACAACGCGCACGCCGTCCATCCCAACCACCCCGAGCTTGCTGACGAGAAGAACCGTCCGCAGCTCAATGCGGGCGTGGTCATCAAGGAGCATGCGGGCCAGCTCTATACGACCGACGCCCTCAGCCGCGCCGTCTTCGAGTCGATCTGCCGAGGAGCCAACGTCCCCACGCAGACCTTTGCCAACCGAAGCGACAAGCGCGGTGGCTCCACGCTGGGCAACCTGTCAAATCGCCAGGTGAGCGTGCACTCTGTTGACATCGGCCTGCCCCAGCTTGCCATGCATTCCGCCTACGAGACGGCCGGCTCCCACGATACCGCTTGGGCCATAGAGGCCCTCAAGGCCTTCTTCTCGACTGACCTGCATATTGACGGCTCAAGCCGTGTGACCCTCAGGTAGCGGGCGCGCGTCTTCGGCCTGCGAACAACCTGCCTTCCGCCCGTTGATTCGGGCCGCTCGCAGATGAAGAGAACAAATTGACCTCAGAAGCCCTGTTTTAACAGGGCTTCTGTTATTCTGAGCCAAGAGGGTATAACATAAGCATACGAAGTCATACTCAAAACGTAGCAGAGGGAATCATGAGCGAGAAGATGACCCCAATCGTGGCTAAGGTGATGCCAGCCGAGAAGGACCGCTTCTTTGAGGCAACGGAGCTCATCGGAACCACACCGTCCAACGCCATTCGCATGTTTATCTCAGCCTTCAACAGAGAGGGAACGTTTCCGTTTGAGATAACGGCGCCGGCTAGCAAGAAGATGGGAGCACGAGATGCGTGAAAGCCTCGATTGGACGATGATGCGGTTCTCGCTCTGGCTTTCGCGAGCGGTGCCCTGCGCGCTCACGAAACGCCTTCGGAGCGCCAACGTGAGTCGCCACATGCATAGCTATTGGTATTAAGGCCCCGCATGCTTCCATAGGCCGATTGCTCGTTGACACGAAAGATGAATCTGGTAAAAAGGCCTCAGTCCCCGTGCAACAAAATCGCAGCTTATACATGAGGGAGAGCCATGAATGCCAACATCTTCTCGCTCGACATTGGCGGCAATAGCGTCAAGTGGGCTGTCGTTTCGCCCAAGATGGTTCTGCTCGAGCAGGGCAGCGTTCACAATCGCTGGAGTGACGCGCCTTCGCTCATTGCAGGCGTGAGCGAGCTGGTGGCATCTCATGCGGAGCAAGTTGCAGGGGTGGGCGTATGCGTTCCGGGGACGGTGCGCGAAGACGACCCGCAGGGGAGCGTTATAGGTGGCGGTCGCCTCTCTTACCTTGATGGCGTGCCGCTTGGAGCGGAACTCTCCTTTGCCAGCTCGCTTCCCGTTACGGTGGAGAACAACGGTAAGGCCCGTGCCTTGGGCGAATATGCCGCTGGCGCCTTGCGCGGTGTCGACCTCGGTGTTGTTCTCTCTATTGGCACAGGCATTGGCGGCGGCATCGTTTCGGGCGGTCGCATCATGCGAGGCGCCCATGGCTTCGCGGGTGAGTTCAGCTTCTTGCGCACTGTGCCCTTTGAGGGTCTGGTGCAGGAGGAAGACGAGATGTCAGGCACCTGTGGTTGGGAGGGCCTCAAGCGTGAGATCCTTCGCGCCAAGGGCATGCTCGACACGGGCGGTGTTGACGGTCACGTGCTCTTTGACTGGGTGAATCGCGGTGACGAGGATGCCCTGCGTGGGCTGCACGAGTACTCCAAGCAGCTCTGCCTGTGGATCTTGAACCTGCAATGCATCCTAGATCCACAGGTCTTTGCCATTGGCGGCGGCATTAGCGCTCAGCCTGCCTTGCTCGAGGCGGTGCTTACCACCATGCGCTCCACGATGGCCGACCTGCCCTATCGCGAGCTGCCGTCGCCGCGCGTCGTTGCGTGCGAGCGCGCGGGGGAGGGAAGCCTGCTGGGCCTTGCTTATGAGGCCTGTCGTCGCTCCCAGCTCTGAGATATCATCTATTTGCCGTACGACGGCCACATATGCAACTCACCGAGTGCCTGTGAGAGTCGCGCGCCTTATCGCTACCATGGCTAAAGGCGCATCGCGTCATCAGCATGTCCATTCGAGGCGCATTGCCTCGCCAACATGAAAGGTCGCCTTAATGAAGCAGCCGCAGGACATCCTTACCATGCCCCATGACCAGCTGGAAGCCGTCCAGCTCGAGGGCATCAAGAAGACCGTGATCAGGTGTTATGAGAACGTCGAGTTCTATCACAAGCTCTTTGACGAGGAAGGCTTCGATCCCTATGCCGTGAGCTCGCTCGACGATCTCAAGAACGCCCCCTTTACCACCAAGCAGGACCTGCGCGACAACTACCCCTACAATCTCTTTGCCGTTCCCATGAGCGAGGTACGCGAGATTCACATGTCGTCGGGTACCACCGGCGTTGCCACCGTGGGTGGTTACACCGACCACGACCTCGATATCTGGGGCGACTGCTTCGCTCGCGGCATCTGGTACGCCAACGGTGGCCCGGATGACGTCTGCCACGTCTGCTATGGCTACGGCCTCTTCACGGGTGGCCTTGGCGCCCACTACGGTGGCGTCACGGCTGGCTGCACCACCATTCCCATGAGCGCCGGCAACACCGAGCGCCAGATTCGCGTCCTGCGCGAGATGGGCTCGACCATCCTGTGCTGCACCCCGAGCTACGCCATGCACATCGCCGACACCGCGATCTCCATGGGCCTCGATCCCAAGAAGGACTTCCACCTGCGCGCCGGTATCCACGGTGCCGAGGCCTTCTCTGACAACTTCCGCGCGGAGCTTGAGGAGAAGCTCGGCTACCACGTGCTCGACGTCTACGGCCTCACCGAAACCATGGGACCGGGCGTGGCCATCGAGTGCTGGGAGCAGCAGGGCCTGCACCTGGCCGAAGACCACTTCTATGCCGAGATCATCGATCCCGAGACGGGCGAGCTGCTGCCGGACGGGGAGTGGGGCGAGCTGGTGCTCACCACGGTCGACCGCGAGGCCACGCCGGTCGTGCGCTATCGCACGCGCGACATCACGCGCATCATTCCGGGCGAGTGCCCCTGCGGTCGTACGCATCGTCGCATCGACCGCCTGCATGGCCGCACTGACGACATGCTCATCATCCGTGGCGTGAACGTCTTCCCCTCGCAGATCGAGGACGTCATGAAGACCTTCTCCGAGATTGCCTCTTGGTATCAGATCGAGCTCACGCGTGCGAACCACCTCGACGTGGTCACGCTCAAGGCCGAGGTTAATCCCGACTTCGACTTCGACCAGATCAGCACCATCGAGAAGCTGCAGCACGACATCCAGGAGCGCCTCAAGACGGCGCTGTCCGTGGGCATTCGCGTCAAGCTGGTCGAGCCCAAGACCATCGAGCGCAGCATCGGCAAGGCAAAGCGCGTTATCGACCTGAGGGGAGACGATAAGTAATGATTATGCAGCTCACCGTGTTTCTCGAGAATTCCGAGGGACGTCTGGCCGACCTCTGCCACACCTTGGCGGAGAACGACATCAACATGCACGCGCTCACCATCGCCGAGACCTCTGACTACGGTATCGTGCGCATCATCTGCAACGACGTCTTCCGAGCCGTTGAGGTGCTTGACGAGGCAGGCTTCCGTGCCACCAAGACCAAGGTGCTCGCTGTGGAGGTACCTGATCGTCCGGGTGCTCTGGCGGAGCTTCTGTCTGCCCTTGGCAAGACGGACGTGAACATCGAGTACGGCTACTGCTTCATGGCCAATGGCGAGAAGGCCATCGACGTCCTGAAGATCAAGCCCGAGGATCGCGTTGCTGCCGAGGCTGCCATCTCCGGAGCCGGCTTCAAGCTGCTGCACTGGGACGACATCGCCTAACGGATCCTTGGAGTGAGTCACTTACCGTAGTCCTTTTTGACTCATCCGGGGGACTGGGGGGAGGCGCGGGGGGCCGGCGAGTGAGTCAGTTACCGTAGTCCTTTTTGACTCA
>CAJOKK010000090.1 GCA_905235165.1 uncultured Atopobiaceae bacterium
CCTGAAGTGTAGCGATGGCCCTTGTTAACCACGCCTCCCAGCATGATTACGCTCGTGCCGCGCAAGGAGCGATCGACGAAGTTCGCAATCGTGAGGTCATTGGTCACGACGGTAAGGCCACTGATGCCGGCGAGGGAGCGTGCGAGCTCGAGCGAGGTGGTGCCAGAGTCCAGCAGGATGGAGTCTCCCTCCTTGATGAGGTTGACTGCCGCGCGGGCGATGGCGCGCTTCTCCTGAACATTCACATTGATGCGTAGGTCCTGCTCGTTTACGGTCACGCTCTGTGAGAGCGATACGGCTCCTCCATGCGTGCGACGCAGCCTGCCGGCGCGCTCAAGGCTTTCCAGATCAGAGCGGACCGTCACCTTTGAGACGCCAAAACGTCGGGACAGGTCTGCCACTTGTACTGACGACTCGTCATTCAAAATCTGAACTATGGCTGCCTGTCGCTCAGCTGGCGTTGCCGTCGTAGTGTCCATCGTTTCGTCTACTCCAATTATGTAGAAAATGTGATAGGATGCAAAGCGAAAGGGAAGTGAAAGAGCTTACGTTTGTCTTGCGATTTGACCATAAATCATAAACGAAAGTCGTAAACGAAAGAAGCGTAAGCTGATACACGTTCTGGTAGGCATGCTTTCGTACTTGCAAAATCACGGTATCTACCAGCGATGGACAGGCTGGCTAACTACAATGGCCGCAGGTGCTTCGGCTCCTTGCCATTGAAAGGTCTGACTACAAGAAAGAGAGTGTGCGATGCTCACGACAAGTACCCAGATGCTCCTCGATGCTCAGGCCGGCCACTATGCGGTTGGGGCCTTCAACGTGGAGAGCCTCGAGTTCGTGATGGCCGTCATCCGTGCTGCAGAGCAGAAGAAGTCTCCCGTTATCATGCAGACTACACCGGGCACCGTGAAGTACGCGAACCTGCGCTACTTCGCCGCCATGTGTCGCGTTGCCGCCGAGGAGGCGAGCGTGCCGGTGGCGATCCACCTCGACCACGGTGACGGCTTCGACCGCTGCATCCAGGCCATGCACGCAGGCTACACCTCCGTCATGATCGACGGCAGCGCCCTGCCCTTCGAAGACAACATCGCGCTCACCGCCAGCGTCACCAAGGTGGCCCAGCCGATCGACATCCCTGTCGAGGCGGAACTCGGTCGCGTGGGCGGCAAGGAGGACGACGGCCCGAACGTGACCGGCCAGAGCCCCTACACCGACCCCGACGAGGCCCAGGAGTTCGTCTCCCGCACCAAGTGCAGCTCGCTTGCCGTGGGCGTGGGCACGGCGCACGGCGTCTACCACGACACGCCCCACATCCAGCAGGACGTTCTCAAGGCCATCCGTGAGCGCGTCGACGTGCCGCTCGTGCTGCACGGCACTTCCGGCGTGCCCGACGAGCAGGTGGTCGAGGCCGTGAAGAATGGCGTCTGCAAGGTCAACTACGCCACCGAGCTGCGTCAGGCCTACACCAGGGGTGTGAAGGGCTTCATGGACCAGAATCCCGACGCCTTCGATCCGAAGAAGTACGCGGCGCCCGGCATGGACGAGATCGCCGCTCTTGTCGCTAGCCACATCGACATGCTCGGCTCGGCCAACAAGGCTTAAGGCTACAACGGCGCGCTGGCAGGCTCGCTTGGGCCTTCCCGCGCGCCGAGCGTTATCGGTAAGGTGCCAAGAGGCACGAGGAGAGAGGAGGCAAACATGTCGTACGACATCGTTGCCGCAACCGGGTGTCCGACGGGAATCGCCCACACCTTCATGGCGAAGAAGGCCTTGGAGGATGCTGCCGCAGAGAAGGGCCTGACCATCAAGGTCGAAACCCATGGCCAGGTGGGCGTTGAAGACGAGCTCACCGCAGCCGAGATCTATGATGCGCGTGCCGTGGTGATCGCCGCCGACAAGGACGTTGACGCCGACCGCTTCGCGGGTAAGCCGCTCGTCTCCGTGGGCGTCTCCAAGTGTCTGTCGGTCGAGGCCGCTGGTGCCCTTATCGATCGTGCCCTGGCCGCCAAGCCGGAGGGCGAGCTTGTCTCCGAAGCTGCCGCTGCGGCCGAGACGGGCGAGGTCGAGAAGGAGAGCGTCGGCCACGTCCTCTATAAGCACCTGATGAACGGCGTCTCCCACATGCTGCCCTTCGTGGTGGCGGGCGGCGTGCTCACGGCCGTCTCCTTCCTCTGGGGCATCTACTCGTTCGACTCCACCAACGAGCAGTACAACTCCTTCGCCGCCATGCTCAAGATCATCGGCGGCATCGGAATGAACCTCATGGTGCCGGTGCTCTCCGCATATATCGCGGAGTCCATCGCCAAGCGGCCCGGCCTCGTTCCCGGCTTCATTGCGGGCATGATTGCCATCACGGGCCTGCCCGTGAGCCCGGAGACGGGACTGATCGACGCCGGCGGCGTGGGCACGGGCTTCGGCTTTCTCGGCGGCATCGTCGGCGGCTTCCTCGCCGGCTACACGATCCTTCTGCTCGAGAAGGCCTTCAAGCCGCTGCCCAAGGCCTTTGACGGCCTCAAGGCCATCTTCCTCTATCCGCTCTGCTCGGCCTTCATCGTGGGCCTGCTCATGCTCGGAATCTCTGGCCCGATGGTCGCCATCAACCAGGCCATGATGGACTTCCTCAACAACCTGGCGCAGGGCCACAACATCTACGTGCTCGGCCTGGCCATCGGCTGCATGTGCGCCTTTGACATGGGCGGCCCGGTCAACAAGGCTGCTTACGTCACCGGTACCGCCCTCATGGGCGCCGACGTCGCGGCCGGCATCACCGACGGTTCCGGCACTGCCATCATGGCCGCCGTCTCCGCCGCCTGCATCGTGCCGCCGCTGGTGACCACCGTTGCCGTTCTTCTCGCCCGCGATTGCTTCACCGAGGACGAGTTCAACGCCGGCCTCGTGAACTTCGTGCTTGGCTGCACGCACATCACCGAGGGTGCCATCCCCTTCATGACCGCCAACATCTGGCCCGTCATGCCCATCATGATGCTCAGCTCCTCGATCGGTGCGATCCTCACGCTCATGTTTGGTGTGCACAGCCCGGCCCCGCACGGCGGCTTCCTCGTGCTGCCCGTCGTGACCAACGGCGGCCTCTGGGTCCTGGCCATCGCCATCGGTTCGCTCGTGGGCGGCGTGCTCTACGCGGCCTTCAAGAAGAGCCAGCACAAGAAGCTCCAAGCTGCGCAGGCATAGCCTTTGCCCTGTGCGTTTCCGACCGGCCCGGCGCCTTGCTGGGCCGGTCTTGTATGTAAGTCTCACCTTGCGAGACACCTTTCACGAAGGAGTAGACGATGATTTACACCCTGACGCCCAATCCGGCCGTCGATATGGTGGTGAGCTGTGACGAGCTCAAGGCCAACCGCGTCACGCGTACGCGCGACGCTTCCTATTCGCCCAACGGCAAGGGCCTAAACGTCTCGTTCGTTTTGTCGCACTTTGGCCGGCCGTCCACCATCTTGGGCTTCTTCGGAGGGTTCACGGGTTCGTGGATCGTCGAGGAGGCGGCGAAGACCTGCCCGGTGTGTTCGGTGCCCATCGAGGGCATCACGCGCGTCAATGTGTTCGTCAACGCGGGGGAGAATGAGTACGTCATGCCCAACTCTGGCGCTCCCGTGCCGCGCGAGGCACAGCTCGAGATGTTCGAGCTCATGAAGCGGCTCGAAGACATCGACGCGCTCGTGGTGTCCGGCTCCCTCTCTCCCGAGATGGATCAGAGCTTCTATCTCGAGCTGTGCGACTTGTGCCACGAGAAGGACATCGACCTCATCCTCGATACGTCCAATCCCATCCTGGCTGACGTGGTCGAGCGCGAGCCCCTGCTCATCAAGCCCAACGACGAGGAGATCAACGCGATCTTCGGCGTGGACGTCTCGTCGCCGGCCCAGATCGAGCGCGCGCTGCACGAGATTCACGAGCGCGGTGCCCGCAACATCCTCTGCACGCTCGGCTCGGCTGGTGCCTACTTCCTGGATGACGCCCACCTCTACCACGCGAGTCCCGCGAAGGTGAAGGTCTACTCGACGGCGTGTGCGGGCGACGCGTCCCTCGCTGCGTTTCTGTCGATCTGGTACGAGAACCGCGATGCCGTGGTCCCCGCGCTCACGCGGGCGATGGCAACCGGCGCCAACGTCGCCATGAGTGCCGGCCTGGGTGACCTCGCCCTCGTTGAGGAGCTGGAGAAGCAGATCGAGGTGACGGTCGTCGAGTAGGCTCTGCACCCGAACCCAAGAAGCGTGGTTTAAGAAAACGGTAAGGTTGCGCTGAGGGGCGGGCAAGGATGTGGCTTCATCATTGAGGACGTACGAGAAGCAGAAGGGCCACGAAGGAGGTCTGTATGTGGACAAGGAAAGCCCTCAAGACGAAGGCAAAGGGTGCGTTTCGCGTTAACTATTGGAAGTGCGTTTTGGTGAGTTGTATCCTCGCGGGAGTTCTCGGAGGCATTGGCTCAAACGCGTCGGTCATACTCATCAACCTGGGAAACACCGCTCTTCTCGCTAACGATACGTCCACCTCAAGTCAGCCGGTCAAGCCTGTCGAAGAGCTTGATCCTCTGGATTATGCCGATCCGAGCTCGTCTTTTGAAAGCTACAACTACGATCAGCTTGATGCGCTTGGCGAGGACGCGAGTGCCGAGCAGATTCTCGATGCGCTACCCGAGAGCGAGATGGCGCAAGTTGACAACAGTGAGAGCTCCTCGGCCTTGATGGCCATACTGGGCATCCTCCTGCCTGCCTTCCTCCTCTTTTTGCTAATGACGGTTGCCACGGCGATTGCCCTCAGTGCCTTCCTGCTGAACCCTCTCGAGGTTGGTGGCAATAGGTTCTTCACCTACAACCTCAATCGGAAGGCTGAGGTCAGAGAGCTTGTCTATGGCTATGACCATGACTATCTGCAGACCGTCAAGACCCTCTTCATTCGTGACCTCAAGCTGTTCGGCTGGTCGCTGCTCTTCATCATTCCCGGCATCGTGAAGGCCTATGAGTACCGTATGATTCCCTACCTCATCGCGGATGACTCGAGCCTCACCACCAAGGAGGCCTTTGACGAGAGCCGCCGTCTCATGAGGGGCAACAAGTTCAAGGCCCTCGTTCTCGACCTCTCCTTTGTTGGGTGGAACATTCTGAACCTCTGCACCCTCGGCATCCTGGGCTTCTTCTACGTTGGGCCTTACCGCAACCAGACGAATGCCGCCCTCTACGAGGCACTCCGTTATGGTGACGGAACTCCCGTGGAGCCCGAGCTGCCCGAAGTGCCTGGGGTACCCCAAGCGCCCGAGGCCCCCGAAGCGCCCGAGTTTCCCCAGGCGTAGGAATTTGAGCAATACTAGGAAGAAGTAGCGGTGCCGCCCGGTTTAGCCGGGCGGCTTGCCTATTGGGAGAGAGCATGGCCGACAAGCGCACGATTTTGATTGCGGACGATGATGCGGACATTCGCGGCGTGTTGCGCCTCTACCTAGAGAACGCCGGCTACGAGGTGCTGGAGGCAGTCGACGGCGTGCAGGTGCTGGACTCTTTTGAGCAGAGCACGGTCGACCTCGTGCTGCTCGACATCATGATGCCCCGGATGGATGGCTATCAGGTCTTGCGCCGTCTGCGTGAGCAGTGCTGCGTGCCCGTCATCATGATCTCTGCCAAGGGCCAAGACCCCGAGAAGATCCTCGGCCTGGACCTTGGTGCCGACGACTACCTCGTGAAGCCCTTCAATCCCCTTGAGGCGGTGGCGCGCGCCAACTCGCTGCTGCGCAGGGTGCATTCCTTTGACGCTGACGGCGTGGCATCGATGGAACCTCTGGTGGAGCACCTCAAGGTGCGCGACCTAGAGCTTGACCAGGACGCCTGTCAGCTGCTCCGTGCGGGCCAGCCAGTGGAGCTTACTTCGATTGAGTACCGCATCATGGAGCTGCTCATGGAGAATCCCGGGCGAGTTTTTACCAAGCAGCAGATCTACGAGGCGGGCTGGGGCGAGAGCTACGTG
>CAJOKK010000091.1 GCA_905235165.1 uncultured Atopobiaceae bacterium
CGTTCGTCGCTTCGGCGCGGCAGCTGCGGGACTCGCTCGCTTCGCTCGCTCGGACAAGTCCTCGCTCCCGCCGCGCCTGCGCTCCTCACTGCCGCAGAACGTTCGCACGGGGCCGCCCGACCTCCGCGCTTCTCTCCCGGATGGGTCAAAAGGGGCTACGGTGACTGGCTCACCCTCTTACCTGAGGTAGCGCTCCCAACGTGCCATGGTGTCGTTAAACTTTGCGCTGATATCGTCTACCTTATCCACTGCCGCCTGCACCTTCTCCGAGGGAGTCTGCGCAATCTTGGGAGCTGGACCTAACAAGATGGTTGCCGCAAGTTCGGCCGTGCAGGAGAGAAAGAAGTTCCTGTCCTCAGCTGGTAGATTCTTCAGCTGACGCAGCATCGCCCCTGGCGCGGTGCCGCCCAAAGACCCCACCAAACCCGAGAAGGTCACCTCACCGCTCGAACTCAGCAAGCGATAGACAATCTCAACAAAACGCTCCCGCTCGGGTGCCGACATGCCACGAAGCCAGGCATTGATGCGGGCGGCCTTGCGATATGCATCGTAGCTAAGCGCGGGGGCACGCACGAAGTCGACCCCACTCACCTCCCAGGAATACGGGTCGTGCTGCAGGATGCCCTTGTGAGAGCTCTGCACGACGACGGGCTCATTCCCCTGGGTTCCCAGAAGCAAGCCAATCAGCGACTCGCCGGGAATGGTCTTCTCCACAAGCTCCCAGGCGTCAGACCAGGAGGCACTCGAGATGGCCTCGTCAGAAAAACCAGGGCCATCATGGCTATAGCAACGCTGCACGCGCTCACGAACGGACGGTTCGCAGTTCATGGTGGCGAACACGGCCAGGTTTCCTCCCTTGGAATGGCCACCCACCACAAGCGGACCCTCGCATTGCAAGGCCACCGACTCAAGGTAGCCGCGCGCTTCGAGCTGCGCCGGAACGGCATCCCGAAAGGCCATGTTGAAGTCTTCCTTCCAGCCAACAAGCGTGTTGTCTGTTCCGCGAAATGCCACATAGACCGTGCCATCTGGAAGCCGGAAGGTAACGGCGGCAAATTGGCGTTCGAGCGCCTGGTCAGAGCGGTCTGCGGCAAGGCAAGCCCGCACCATGGAGAAACGCGGACTGCCCGCGACGGCATCAAGAAGTCGACAGTTGTCATCGCCCTCATCGCAGGCCTGCGCCAACTCCCGACGCGCATCCGGCAGCCCTAGCTCGCCAAGGGCAATGCCGCGCACACCCTTGGCGGCATGGATCTTCTCGGGAATGGGCAGGTAGGAAAGACAGCTCAAAACCAGGCTATCGACTCGACACAGTGGTCGCTCAGCGAAGGACTCCCGATTCGCATAGACATAGTCAACGATATCAACCATAGTGGCACCCCCTCCCCGGCGCGCCTGCGCCAAGGTATGGCGACTGATCATAGGTGTTGCAGAGTAGTGTACCCAGTGGGCAGACCGTTAAACGAGGTCTTTGATGACGGGAAGACGACGCAGGAGGGCAACCGACAGCACGGAGCCCAAGAGCGCGACCACAAAGGCTAAGAGCTCGTAGACACCCGGAGGAAAGGCCAAGGGGTCAAGAGTGAGCGCAAGCACATGCAGGAAGAAGGGATGCACGAGGTAGATTCCAAAGCTGTAGTCGGCAAGGAGCGCCACCAGGGGATAGTCCTCAACAGGGCGCGTGGCAAAGCGCCTCAGCGCGACAAACACAAGCACGCCATAGGGCGCCACCAGGCAATACTGAGGCAAGGCATACTCGCCATGCCCAAGCGCCTGACAGGTCAGCATCGCGACAAGCGAGAGGATGCCCATGCCAACCGTGCAAGCGTCAAATCGCAGATACGACCAGGCATACCAGCCAAGAAGGTAGTAGAAGGTAGCCGGCAGCAAAAGCACGCGCAGCTCTGGAGGCCGGCCCATCGCGCAGAGCACGGTGTTCGTTCCAAGCACCGCGACGTACAGAAACGCGAGCACCCCAGCAAGGCCGCGCTGGTCAAGACGGGCCAGCATCTTGCGCAGGACAGGGGTGAGAATATAGAGACCGAGCAGAGCATAGACGTACCAGAGGTGCCCCCAGGACTGCGCGGTCAGCAGCTTCAGCAGCGCCTCGCCCAGCACGGCAAGCGAGAAGGTACCGTAGTTGAAGACGGCCTCCATCAAGCAGAAGGCAAAGCCAAAGGTTGCGAGCACGCCCAGCATACGCACGACATAGCGCCGGATGCGACTGGCGTCCACATCCTTGAGGGGATTGAGCAGCAGGGCACCGGTCACCATGAGAAAGACCGGCACTGCCCAGCGCCCCAACACGATAGAAAGCGAGCCCTCAACGAAGGCCCGCACGAAGCCAAAGGAGGCACGGCCCACGTCTTCCCACAGCATGACGTAGACGTGAAGCGCAACGATGGAAACGCAGCCGAGCGCACGTGCCCACTCAAAGCAGGCGATGCGCGAGCTGCGTTCCCCTTGCGATCCTTGCGCCTGGGAGGGACTGCTAGGCATCCGTCCCTTCCTTGGACTCCTCAGACGTGCCCTCGAGCAGCGGAGTCTCGGCAGAGTTCTCAGCATGCTCCTCCTCGTTGCGACGCTCTGCAATTTCCTCTGCGGTCAGCACGTCTTCAATGCGCAGGTTGACTCCGGCAACCTGCAAGCCCGTCATGCCCGTTACCTGCTTGGTGATGGCCTTCTTTACATCCTCGAAAACCTGCGGGGCGAAGGAGCCGTACTCGATCAACACCGCAACGTTCACCTTCACGGAGCTCTCGGGAGTGACTTCAACGGTAACGCCCTTGCGCGTGTCACCGGCGCCGAAGGTCTCCTGGATGCGATTGATGAAGCCGCCCTTCATACCCACCACGCCCGGCACGCTGCGCATGGCAATGGCAACGATCTTCTCGATAACGCCGTTGGAGAAGGTCAGCGAGTCCTCCGACTCAAGGTCATCATCTTCGTCAACGATAGTGACGTCGGCAGAAGCCTGGTCGGCGGCCTTCGTCTCGACCTCAGCCGACTCTGCCTTCTTGCTGGCAGCGTTTGCCTTGCCGGCAGCCTGCTTAGCGTCATCCGAGTTGGCGACGGCAGTTTCTTTCTTGTCCTGACTGGCAGCCATGGTCAGCCTCCTTGCTGGCGCAGCGCGCCTATCGATTCTTCTTGAACAGTGAACGCACGGCGACTTCAAAACGGTCGTCGCCATCGAGATACCTGCCCACGAGCGTACCCACGAACATGCAGACCGCAATGAAGAAGGTCGTCTGGGCCCCAACTATGAGCACGAGAAGGGCAAAGATGAGGCCGAGAAGGGTGCAGATGATGGTGTGCTCGTAACCCGGAAAGCGACTCAGCAGTCGAGATAGCGACAGCCGCTTTCCACCGGCTTCCGTAGGGGTCGGCTCTTGCTTGGGAGCATTCGAAGCCGCCTCGCTCGCAGAAGCTGTCTGAGATGACGCTTTTTCTTGTTGCGGGGAAGCCGATGCGGGAGCGTTGGCAGCCTTAGCAGTTTCCTTGCCAGCCTGGGCGACAGCGCTCTCCTGCACCTCCGACTCGATTTGCACCTTAGGTGGCTTACTCTGTGCCATGGCTACTTCTCACTTTCGTCGGAAGCGTCCGAGCTTGCCGAATCCTTTGGCAAGGGAACGGACACGGTAATGTCAGACGGCATCGGCACCGTGATATCCGAAGATGTCGGCTCCTCCTCTTGCTCGGCGGAATCGTCGGAGGCATCTTCCGTGGCATCAACGGAGCTACTAGGCGCATCGTCCACGTCAGTCACATCGGCAAGATCGGTCACGTCAATCGTGCTGGTTGGCAAGCTTATCGAGCTGGACTGGCCCGTCATGTCAAGGTTGCTGGACGCAATCAGGTCGTCCAAGCTGGGATCGTAGGACGAGGGCTCAACGAACTCGAGCTTGATGCGCTCGATAGACGAGCCGCAGATCTGGGACAAGCCCCTCATCAGGCGATCATGAAGAAGCGGGCCCTCAAGAGTCACATCCACGGGATGCGCAGGACGCACGCGCACGAAAACGCGCACCTTGCTCGGAGACTTCACAGACACCGAGACCTTATCCGCTGAGTATGCCCCGTCCTGCTCGACAATATGGGCAGCCTGCGAGGAGATGGCAGCCGTACTTACCGTGACTTCATCTCCCGTTGTCTTGCAAACCAAGACAGACTTGAGGGGGCTCGGCGTGAAGAGTGCCCGAAGAAACTCGAAGAGAAGGCCGGCAAAAGCAATGACCGTGGCAACGGCAACCGTCGTGAAATACCAGTCTTGCGACAGCATCAGCGTTGCTTCTCTCGTCCACGGACCAACCCACGGCAGCGAGAGGGCGGCCAGGGAAATAACCCCTGATAGTCCGAAGAAGAACAGGGCCAAGCGTCTCATAGTACCCATTCGTCACGCTCCCAAAGATTATGCGGAGGCTCCCTCCCCAACACGTGCTCTATTAGGATACCCTTTATCGCCGCTCTGCTCACCCGATTATGAAGCATTTACCAGTGGCTCATTCTGCCCACAAGCAGCTTGAATCTGCTCTAAAATTGTCCTGTTATATGAATGAAAGGCAAGAAGCATGGATTTAAGCAGCAACGACGGATACGGCTGGTCGTACGACGGCTTTTCTCGAGACGACGAGAGCCTAACCGACGCCGCCAGGACCTCCGAGCGAGCATACAGGCCCAAGCACTGCACTCCTAGCAGCAATGCATCCCAACAGGAAAGCTTCACCGAAAGCGCCGCTCCTGCCAAGAGCCGCACACGACGCTCCTCCTTCAGCAGCGAATACACCGGCTCAACGGGAAACTATTCCTACATCTTTGAAGAGGAGCGCGAACGCGCTGCTGCAGAGCGGAGAAAGCGCAAGCGCGCTCGTCATTCCAGCAACTCCTTCAGGGAGAACTCGCCGTATCACTACAACAGCCCCTTCTCCTTTACTTCAACGGATTCTGCCCCTGAAACGGCACGTGACATCCCGCTCGTGACCCCTCCGCAACCCGTAGTTACCGCAACTAGTCCGACGAGTACCGTCAGCTCGGGCAATACGGACATCTTTTGCCAGGACCTGCTTTCGAGCATCAAGACGCCTGCCAGGCGTAGCGTCCAAGGGCAGATTGCGGTTGACAACGAGTCAATCGAAGATCCGTTTGCGCCGAAACGTGAACTGGCTGAAGGGCAGATTGCCGAGGTAGAAGAGCTGGACAAGGAGCAAGGCGGCGAGATGTCCGTCTTCGAGGTCCTGCGTCCATCGCAGCAGGGCGCTGTCGACGTTGCCGACGTCGACGACATCAGCTCGCCGTTGCAGGATAACCCCACTCCCCTTATTCCCGTGCAGAGTTCTGAGCCCGGTCGCGTACCGCGTATTCCCAGCGCTACGCTCGATAACGACTTCCCGTTTGCCGCTCCATCAAACCCGGCGAGCGGAGTTACCCTGGCCTCAGAGCCCGCTCTGGCTGGAGGAGATACGAACGACCGTGGATATGTCTACGGCCTAAACCAACCGATCGAACGCAGTCCAAAGCGTTTTTTCCTTTTTGGCAAACAACGAAATAAGGGAGCCGGAGGAGCAAACAAGTCCGTAGCCCCCATGCCCATTGCGAATTCCAATTCCAATGGTTCATCTGACGAGACTCCGGATTCGGAGGCGAGCGACGACCCTCACGTCGAACCTCCCTCCCCATCTGAGTTCGAGACAGTTCCCAGCTCGCTTCCGAGGCCTACCTCTGATTCCGACCACGATTCGGACTCTAACCAAACGGATGCCACCAAAGCAGACGAGAAACCTGAGGATATGGGCGAGACCACATCGGATTCCGACGCCGAGACCACAACGGAAGCCGATACCAAGGTAGCCCCAAACTCCGAAGCCGAGGACGAGCCGGCACCTACGATGCGGCTCTGGAATCTGAAACTGAAGCAGCCTCGGAACCCAAGGTCAAGACCACTCCGGAACCCAGCTCCGAGGCCACTTCAAGGCTAGAAGCCGAGACCGCTCCGAAAGCCGAGGTCAAGGCCACTAAAAGCCCCGACACCCAAACCAGCCCGAAGCAGCAGACCAATCCCTCCTCCCCTGTTCAAGAGCAGGAAGCGGAAGAAACAGACAGCTCCGACAACGTTGAAAGGCCTGACATCGTGGATAACAACCAGGAAAGCAACCAGGAATACAACCAGGAAAACGGCAAGCCTCTGCCCACTAACCTCATCATCGGAATAGCCGCAGTTGTCGTTCTCGTGATTGTCTGCGCCCTCTTTGTGCCGAAGAAGCCCGCCAACACCTCTACTCCAGAGCCGACGAAAGAGACGACGACGGAGCCTCTTCCGCAGGTGTCCTCGGACCTCGAGGAGGAGCCGGAAAACGTCAGCGACCTCAAGGCCTTCATCACCACCCTCAAATACAACAAAGAGGATGTATCCATCCCCGCCAGGAACATTAGCGTTGCAGCCCGCGACGGTAAGGT
>CAJOKK010000092.1 GCA_905235165.1 uncultured Atopobiaceae bacterium
CCTGGCTGCGATCGTGGCATCGTTTGTCTTCGTGAACATCGGCTACATGTTCGCGGTGTCCTTCAGGCACCTCGGCAACGCTCTCTTCTTCCTTCTCATCATTCTGCAGGTGCCCGGCTCTGCGGGCATGTATCCCATCGAGATGATGCCGACCTTCTTCAAGGCCATCAATCCTTGGCTGCCCATCACCTACTCGAACAACGCCATGCGCGAGGCCTTAGCGGGCTTCTACGGTCACGACTATCTTCGCAACCTCTTCACGCTGCTCTTATTCGTCCTGCCGGCAATCGTGGTGGGCATCGCAGGCAGGAACCACCTGATCAACATCAACGCCCTCTTTGACCGTCGCCTGCGCGAGACTGATCACCTCATGGTGGCGGCCCCCGCTCCGCTCAAGGAAGACCACCATCGTCTGGCTACGCTGGTCAAGTCATCGCGCGACCCGCAGGAGTATCGCGAGCTGCTCGAGGAGCGCGCGGCCAACTTTGACGCGGCCTATCCGCGCCTCACCGTTCGCGGCACCATCGCGCTTCTGTGCGTGCCCGCCTTCTTCTTCGCGCTTTCCTTTGTTATCGACAACAAGCTCGCGCTTATCGGAGGCATGGTCATCGGCATCGCCCTTGCCTACAGCTACCTCCTCGTGCTCGAGTTCATGCGCGACCGCATCGAGCGCAAGCGCGTGCTCATGTCTCTTCCGCCTGAAGAGATTGACGAGATGCTTAACGACGCCCTGCAAGAAGAGCTGATGCCTTACGTCTCCATCAACGAGATACTTGCTCGCAAAGCCGGCCGCAGGAGCGGGAATGGTGCCGATGCGCAAGCGCGTGGGGCAGGCGAGGAAGGAGGTGACGAGTAGTGGGTAAGATTTGGGCTGTCTTCAAGCGTGACATCAACCATGTGCGCGGCAATGCCATCGCGATGCTCGTCATCGTAGGCCTGATCGTCATGCCGGGCTACTACGCTTGGTTCAACATCGGCGGTGGTTGGGATCCATATGGCAACTCCGACCAGATCAAAGTCGCCGTTGCCAATTGCGACGAGGGCGTGAAGGGTGACATCGTGCCCTACAAGGTAAACGTGGGCGAACACGTGGCTTCCTCGCTCGCGGGCAGCGACAAGATCGGCTACGTGATCACCAGCAAGGAGGATGCCGTCGAGGGCACGCGCTCGGGCAAGTACTATGCCGCCTTGGTGATCCCCGAGGACTTCTCCACCAAGCTGACCAGCGTCTTTACCGCCTCTCCCGAGCATCCCGAGATTGACTACTACGTCAACGAGAAGCGCAACGCCATTGCCTCCCTCGTTACCGAGAAGGCCTCCGGGTCGGTGCAGACCATGATCAACGAGGGCTTTACCGAGGCGGTGGCCGAGTCGTCTGTCGACCTGTTTGACGAGGTTTCCTCCCTGATGAACGATGAGGGCGTTATCAATGCCGGAGAGAGCCTGAATCGTGCGCTCGACAGCTCCATCGCCACGCTCGAGAGCTCGTCGGGAGACATTGATGCCTACAAGGGCGTCATCGTTTCGATGCGCAGCGTCATGAGCACCTCGTCGGCCGTGGTGGGCGACAAGTCCTCCACGCTGAACGTGGCGGGCTCCCTTTCGGACGCCGCCGATAGCGTGCGCTCGCTTGATGGCGTGGTTGACGATGCCGAGAGCGCCGCAAATGCTTCGATTTCGGCCGGAAAGAGCTCCATGGGCGAGCTTAACTCGGCAATCGACACTGCCTTCGCGCAGATTAGCGAGAAGAACGACCAGCTCGACGATGCCTTCGCCAAGGCCCGCGATGCGGCTCAGACGCGCCGGGACCGTCTTGCGAGCTTCCGCGACACACTTGACAGCCTGAACGGCGAGATCGTCTCGCGTGAGGACAAGTTTGCCGACATCGAGGTGACCTTCAAGGTCAAGACCGACATATCCGACCTCACCACGCGCGTGGACAACGCCGTCGACCGTCTTGACCTCCTGTTGGCAACGATCGACCAGACCTCCGCTGACCTCTCGACCGCAAGGACGGATGCCGAGACGAGCAAGGCGGAGCTGGACAAGCTTGCGGCAGAGGCCGAGGCTGCCATTGACTCGGTAGGCTCGAGCTACGACAACAACCTGGGCGAGTCGCTTAACAGCTTTGCCGACAAGATCGATGAGTCAGCGACCAAGGCGACGGACATCTCGTCGTCGCTGAAGTCTGGGTCCAACGAGCTCTCGTCGGCGATAGCCGAGGCCGATACTGGCTTGGGTTCCTTGGAAAACACGCTGGACAACGCCTCAAAGAAGATTGGCGACAGCACCAAGAAGCTCAAGGACCTGCGCGATAAGCTTGCCGGCGCGGTTGCTTCGGGCAACGTGGAGCTCATACGCACCATCATGGGTGGTGACAGCGAGGCCCTTATCAGCTTCTTGGCCTCGCCGGTTGAGCTGAATCGTGAGGCGCTGTTCCCCGTCGAGAACAGCGGTTCTGCCATGGCGCCCTTCTACACGACCGTCTCGCTTTGGGTTGGCGGCACCCTCATGGGCCTCGTTCTCTATACGGGCATCTCCAAGGACGCCGAGGAAGAAACTGGCGCGAAGCGGCGCCATGCTTATCTGGGACGCCTTGCCTTCTTCCTCTGCGTGGGTTTCTGCCAGGCAACGCTCGTGCTGCTGGGAGACCTCTACTTCCTAGGCGTGCAGTGCGAGAACCCCCTGCTCTTCATGCTGACGGGTTGGCTTGCCTCGGCGGTCTTCCTCAATATCATTTACTCGCTTGCCTCGTCCTTTGGCGATGCCGGTAAGGCGATAGCCCTCTTCATCATGGTGTGGCAGGTGGCAGGCTCCGGCGGAACCTTCCCCGTGCAGATGCTGCCCCCGCTCTTCCAGAAGGTCTATCCCTACCTGCCCTTCGTCCATTCCGAGAACGCCTTCCGCGCCGCCATGTTCGGTGTCTATAACGGCGATTGGGCACGCGAGATCGGCAGGCTTGCCTTCTTCATCCTTCCCGCCCTGCTTTTGGGCCTCGTCCTCAGCAAGCCCTTCGTCAAGGGCAACGAATGGCTCGAAGAAAAGATGGAAGAAAGCAAACTGATGTAGGTTCCCACCAGCCATTTTCTGGCCCACTACCATTTTGTGACAGAAGCGGCCCCGAAACGTCACTTTTTGGTAGGGCGGTTGTCTCCGGATCAGCCGGAACCACCCCTACCAAAAAGTGACGTTTCGGGGCCGCTTCTGTCACAAAATGGTAGTGGGCCGTCGCGTAACAAAAAAAGGTCGCCGGCAAGCTGCCGACGACCCCTCGTGAGCCTGGTCGGGACGACTGGATTCGAACCAGCGGCCTCACGGTCCCGAACCGTGCGCGCTACCAAACTGCGCCACGTCCCGATGCGATGGATAATTCTAGCAAAACATGCTGCGCTGACAAGCTTCAGTGTCCAAATTGCTTCAGCCCCCATCATCTTCTCACGTCCGCACTGTCGGCTTCCTGCGCTTTACGCTGGGAGTGGTCTTGTTTTGTCTGTGAGCGAAGCAGAGCTTTTCGGAAACGTTACCAAGTTTGCGGCTCGTTGACGCTCCTTGATCGCAGGCGTATTCTACGCATAACCTAGTGAGCATCTAGGAATAGTGGGTATTGACGCTCGCGTCTCCTGGTGCCAAGAGTATCAGACAAACTGACGAGAAGGAGCAGCTCATGCAGTTCGCAAACAAGGTCGAGGCTCTTATTGGTGATACTCCGCTTATCGAGCTGACGGCACTTGGTTCGGGAAGCGCTCGCATTTTGGGCAAGTATGAGGCCACGAACCCCGGTGGTTCCGTCAAGGACCGCATCGCCCAAGCCATGCTTGACACAGCCGAGCGCGAGGGCCGTCTTACCGAGGGTGGCACCATCATCGAGCCTACCTCTGGAAACACGGGTGTCGGCCTTGCCATGCTCGCGGCTTCTCGCGGCTACCGCATGATCTTGGTCATGCCTGAAACCATGAGCATCGAGCGCCGCAGGTTGGCCGCCTCGTACGGCGCAGAGATCGTATTGACCCCTGGCTCCGAGGGCATGAAGGGTGCTGTTGCCAAGGCAGACGAGCTGGCGGCCTCCACGCCCAATTCCATCATTGCGGGCCAGTTCGTGAACCCGGCAAATCCGCAGGCCCACTATGAGACCACTGGCCCCGAGATCTGGAAGGACACCGAGGGCCAGGTCGACCTAATCGTTGCTGGCGTGGGTACCGGCGGTACCATCTCGGGTTCTGCTCGCTTCCTGAAGGAGCACAAGCCCTCGGTGCAGGCTATTGCCGTCGAGCCGGCGGAGTCGCCGGTCCTTTCTGGCGGCGTTCCCGGCAAGCATCGTATCCAGGGCATCGGCGCTGGCTTCGTGCCTGATACCTACGATGCAGAGATTGTCGACAAGATCGTGACCGTTGCCTCTGACGATGCCGTGGCAACCAAGCGCCGCCTTGCCTCTGAGCTGGGCGTGCTCGTGGGCATTTCCTCCGGAGCGGCTGTCTCGGCAGCTTTGGCCCTTGAGGCAACGGGCGAGTACGAAGGCAAGACCATCGTCGCCATTCTCCCCGACACGGGCGAGCGCTACCTCTCCCTGGATGCCTAGCGCCTCGCAACGTCAAGCCTGACCAATGCAAACCGGGCGTGCAAGTAGGGTTTTCCCAGCTTGCACGCTCGGTTTCTTTTCTACAGAGCGTAGCTCGCGCCCTTGGTCCTACAGCGTGTCGAGGGCAAGCTGGCGAACCTCAACCTGGCCATGCGCGTCGTGGCGCAGGGTGTTCACGTGCGTAAAGCCGCACGCAATCGCCCGTTCCACCGCCGTCTCGAAGCCACCGTCAAGCAAGCCCTTCTCGTGAGCGTCCGAGTTGATGAAGATCTCGCCGCCAAAGTCGTGCAGGGCCTGCAGGAGCGACTGGCGCGGATACAGCTCAGCCTTGCGCCCGCGGTTAAAGGCCCCGCAGTTAACCTCAAAGGGAACGCCCTGCTGCACAAGGTGCTCCATCGTCTCGAGCGCGGGACGCAGGTAGCGCGGGTCCTCCTCGTCAAAGGCGTGCAGTTCGTCGTTAAAGCGAGTCACGAGGTCAAAGTGGCCAACAAAGGTGCAGTGCGTTCTCGAGAAGACCTCCGACTCAAACTCATAGTAAGCACGACAGTAGGCGTACCAGTCGCCACCAAAGTACTCGCGGCAGCAACGCACGGACGTCTCGGGATTCATGTCAACGCAGCCGTCCAGCGTCACGTCAACGGGGATGAAGTGGGTCGAGCCAATCAAGTATTCGGCCTCGAGGCAGCAGGAGGGGTCAAAGAGGTTGTCAAGCTCGGCTCCCAGCAGGATGTCGATCTTGTCGCGCAGGGTCGAGCGCAGCCGAAGCACCTCCGAGGCGTAGTCCTCCCAATCCATCTGAACGCCCGGGTCAACGTGGCCAGAAAAGCCGAGCGCCTCAAAGCCAAGGTCAATGGCCTGATGCGCCATCTCCTCAGCGGTGTTCGCTCCATCGCAAAAGGTCGTGTGCGTGTGGTAGTTCGCTCGCAGCATCTCTCCTCCTACCTTCGCAAACGCTCGCCCGGGAGCTCGCAAGGCAGCTCAGCGGCATCGCAAGGGGCGTCCAAGGGCGAGTGTTTCGATCTATACAAACGAATTGTCAATACTGGTCGATGTATGCGAAATATCCTAATGTTTTTTGGGTACAACGTGATGCAAGCTCGATAGAAAGGAGCACGATGAAAAAGTTCAAAACCGAGAGCAAAAAGCTTCTTGACCTCATGATTAACTCCATTTACACGAATCATGAGATCTTCCTGCGCGAGCTCATCTCCAACGCGTCTGACGCCATCGACAAGCTGTCCTTTGCCGCGCTGACCGA
>CAJOKK010000093.1 GCA_905235165.1 uncultured Atopobiaceae bacterium
CCCGAGGTCCACGACCGTATCTTTGCCCACTATGACGAGATGAGCGCCGCCCTCAAGGACGCCGACAAGCCCTCCCGCATTGCCAATGTTGAGGCCCTCAAGGCCTCCATCAAGGAGGAGTTCAGCGATGAGGAGCTCGAGGAGTGGAGCCGCGCCATCACGGTCGAGCTCAAGTCCCTCGAGAAGCACGCCATGCGCCTGATGGTCGTCGAGACCGGCGAGCGCGTTGACGGCCGCGTTGCCGACGAGGTGCGCCCGCTCATGGTCAAGCCCGACTACCTGCCCCTCGTCCACGGCTCCGGCCTCTTCCAGCGTGGCCAGACCCAGGTGCTCTCCGTCGCCACCCTCGGCATGCTCAACGAGTGGCAGCGCCTCGACACCATCGAGCCCGTCGATGGCAAGCGCTACATCCATCACTACAACTTCCCGCCCTTCTGCACCGGCGAGACCGGCCGCATCGGCAGCCCCAAGCGCCGCGAGCTCGGTCACGGCGCCCTCGCTGAGCGCGCCCTGCTGCCCGTGATCCCCTCCGAGGACGACTTCCCCTACACCATCCGCGTGGTCTCCGAGGTCATGGAGTCCAACGGCTCCTCCTCGATGGCTTCCACCTGCGGTTCCACCCTCGCGCTGATGGACGCCGGCGTGCCCATCAAGCGCCCCGTGTCCGGCGTGGCCATGGGCCTCATCCAGGAGGCCGGCAAGACGGTCGTCCTCACCGACATCCAGGGCCTCGAGGACTTCCTCGGCGACATGGACTTCAAGGTCTGCGGTACCACCAAGGGCATCACGGCCATGCAGATGGACAACAAGGCCACCGGCCTCACCCCCGAGATCCTGCGTCAGGCCCTGATGCAGGCGCACGAGGGCCGCATGTTCATCCTCGACGCCATGCTCGAGCAGATCCCCGCGCCGCGTGAGACCACCAAGCAGACCGCGCCGCAGATCCTCACCATCAACATCCCGACGGACAAGATCCGCGACGTCATCGGCTCCGGCGGCAAGGTCATCCGTGGCATCCAGGACGACACCGGCGCCACGATCGACATCCAGGAGGACGGCACCATCTTCATCGCCGGCACCAATGGCGCTGGCGAGGCTGCTGCCGACCGCATCAAGGCCATCGTCAAGGTTCCCGAGGTTGGCGAGGAGTACACCGGCCGCGTCGTGGGCATCCAGGCCTTCGGCGCCTTCGTCGAGCTGCTTCCCGGCAAGGACGGCCTGCTGCACATCAGCCGCGTCGCCCAGGGTCGTGTCGACAAGGTCGAGGACGTGCTTAACGTGGGCGACGAGGTCCGCGTCAAGGTCCTCGAGGTCGACGAGAAGGGCAAGATCAGCCTCGATCGTCTCGACAAGCCCGAGGCTCCCGCCAGCTCTGGCCGCAAGCCTGCCAACAAGGACGGCGAGACCCGTACCCGTCGTCCCGGCGACAACGGCAAGCCTTCCGCTGGCAAGCGTCGTCCCCCTCGCCGTCACCACGAGGGCTAAGCTAAACGCAACATAGCTACGATTTGACGGGGGCCTGCGTCTACGATTCGGACGCAGGCCCCTCTCCTTGATCGAATATCGAGGGCGGCTCGTGGAGGCAGGGGAGGGCGAGAAGGTTTTGACCTGCCTCTGTGGCAGTGAGGAGCGTTGGCGCGGCGGGAGCGAGGACTGTCTGAGCGAGCGAAGCGAGCGAGTTCCGCAGCTGCCGCGCCATAAGCGACGAACGCCCTTGCCACAGCGGCAGGCCAAGGCCTTCTCGCCCTCCCCTGACCTCCTAAGACGTCCACGAATGAGGGCCTAACGGTGCCGCTCATCGCTCGTCCTCACCCTCTGTCGAATTGTTAGACAGGGTGCAGATGGGGCCGATTTTGTTTACAATAATTGAGTTAGAAGAGAAGAGACCGCGCAGTGGCGCGGCAGGTATAAGAACACTTGCATCTGAAACGTAGACGGAAGGAATTTTCCCCACATGGCAAAAAAAGCTATGCCCCTGCGGATTATCCCGCTGGGCGGGCTTGATGGTATCGGTAAGAACATGACGGCCTTCGAGTACGGCGACGACATGGTGCTCGTTGACGCAGGCCTCATGTTCCCCGACGATCAGCAGCCCGGTATTGACCTTGTGCTCCCTGACTACACCTATGTGCTTGAGCACGAAGAAAAGCTCCGCGGCATCATCATCACCCATGGTCACGAAGACCACACCGGTGCCCTGCCGTACCTGCTCATGGACCTGAGGCGCAAGGTGCCCATCTACTCGAGCAAGCTCACCCTCGGCATCATCGAGGGCAAGCTCTCCGAGCACCGCATCAACTCGCCCAAGTTCCGCGAGGTGAAGGACGGTAGCCACATCAACCTGGGCACTTTCTCCATCGACTTCTTCTCGATGACGCACTCCATCCCCGCGGCGCTCGGCGTTTACATGCGCACGCCGGCGGGCTCGGTCATGCACACGGGCGACTTCAAGCTCGACCAGACGCCCATCGATGGCGTCACGCCGAACTACCGCGCCATCTCGCGCTTCTCCACGCTCGGCATCGACCTGCTGCTTTCCGACTCCACGAACGCCGCCAACCCCGGCTTCACGCCCTCCGAGGCGGCCGTCGGTCCGCAGCTGCGCCACATCATCAAGAACGCCACGGGTCGCGTGTTCGTGGCCTCCTTCGCGAGCCACATCCACCGTCTGCAGCAGATCTGCGACGCGAGCGTGGCCGTGGGCCGCAAGGTCGTCGTGACGGGCCGCTCCATGGTCTCGAACACCAAGGTCGCCCGTGACCTCGGCTACCTTCGCATTGACGAGAAGGACCTCATTGACGCCTACGATATCGGTGACATTCCTGACGACAAGATCGTCGTCCTCTGCACCGGTAGCCAGGGCGAGCCGCTCTCGGCCCTGTCGCGTATGGCCAACGGCGAGCACCGTTCCCTTTCCATCAACCCCACCGACACCGTCATCATCTCGGCGACTCCGGTTCCGGGCAATGAGAAGAGCGTCGCCGCCATCGTCAACGCCCTTTCCAAGATCGGCTGCGAGATCTACGACAAGTCCAACTCGCTCGTGCACGTCTCCGGCCACGGTTGCCAGGAGGAGCTCAAGCTCATGCTGGCCATGTGCAAGCCCAGGTACTTCATGCCGGTTCACGGCGAGGCCCTGCACCTGCGCGCCCATGCCCGCCTCGCCGAGCAGATGGGCATCAAGCGCAGCCACATCTTCATCGCAGATAACGGTGACGCGCTCGAGATGCGCAGCGGCAAGGTCAAGTTCGGCAAGCCCGTCGAGTCGGGCGTGGTCTACGTCGACGGCCTGTCGGTCACCGACGCCGACCCCGTGGTCTTCAGGGATCGCCAGCGCCTCGCAAGCGGCGGCCTCGTTACCTGCATCGTCACCATCGCTGGCCGCCAGCGCAAGGTGAGCGACGTCGTGATCTCGGGCAAGGGCATCTCCTTTGCCGACGACGACGAGCTTATCGCCGAAGCGCAGGCCAGCGTCCGCGCCAGCGTCGAGAAGGCCTCTGCCCTCGAGGGCGCAAGCCCCGAGTCGCTGCAGAAGACCGTCCGCAACTCGCTCTCCAACTTCCTGTGGAGCCGTACCCGCACCCGTCCGCTCGTTTTCCCTGTTGTCATGGAGGTTTAAGTGAGCGACAGCAAGTCCGATTCGAAAGCGAAGAAGTCAAGCAAAAGCTCCGACATGGGGCTCTTTGGCTCCATCAAGGGAACGCCGCTTGGCGACCTTGTGGGCCTGCTCATCGCTGTCGCTGCCGTTGCGCTGCTCATCTCGCTCTATGTACCGAGCACAGCTCCCGTGACGGTGGGGATGCGCGACTGCCTGACCACCTGCTTCGGCACGGGAGCTTTCCTCTTTCCCCTTGCCCTCTTCGTTTTCGCAATGGGCTTCTTCATCGATGGCTACGTCCTGGTCAGCGGTCGATTTGCCCTCGGCCTCACCCTCATCGTCCTTGCGCTCTTGAGCCTCATATCGCTGAACGCGGAGGGTGTCGAGGCTAACCCCAGCCTCGTTTTTGACCCCCTCTACCTTGCCAACCACGGCGGCTACGTCGGTGGTGCCTTTGCCTATCTCTTGCTGACCGGCTTTGGTCGCTGGGTGGGTGTGAGCATTCTCGTCGGCGTCATCTTTGCCGGCTCGGTCGTGTGTGGCTTCTCCATCTCGAGCGCGCTCACCAAGGTTCGCCACACGGCGAGCAGCGTGGCCTCCAACTATCGTGATGCCGCTTACGAGCGTCGCGAGAGGCGTGCCAAGCGAGCTGCCGAGGAGACATCCTCAACAGATGGCCTTTCGGTGCTCTCCTGGAGCAAGGATGACGAGCAGGAGGGCGAGAAGCCTGAGTTGCCGCCCGCAGAGACGCAGACCAAGATGCCCTTCTTGGGTTTGCGTAAGACCACGGTCCTCAAGCGCAAGAAGGATGGCGAGAAGGACACGGCCCCCGTTGATGAGACCATGCAGATCGCCAAGCCCGTCTCCCTTGATGAGGCCCTGCGCGAGATGGAGAGCAAGGACGCCAAGGCTTCCGAGCAGGATGCGCTCTTCTCCCTTACCGATGCGGAAGAGGAGGCCTACGCATCCCTCTCGAACCTTTCCTCCGATTCGTCCGATGGCAATCAGGCCAAGGCACAAAATGCCAAGAGCTTGGTCAAGAAGACCAAGTCCGTGCCTCATCCCAAGGTTGCCAAGCAGCTCTTGAAGAAGGCCGAGCGTCCGGGGGAGGAGGACGCCGATTACGAGCTTCCGCCCTTCGACATGCTCTCCTCAAACCCCAACAGCGCCTCGAGCGCCAGCTCTCGCGAGGAGCTGGACGAGACCATGCGCCGTCTGCAGAGCACCCTCGCCGAGTTCGGCCTCACCAGCAAGGTGGTTGACTACACCTCCGGCCCGCTCGTTACCACCTTCCAGGTGGAGATGGGCGAGGGCGAGCGCGTGAACAAGATCACCAACCTGCAGGACGACATCGCGCTCTCGCTGGCTGCCAAGTCGGTGCGCATCTTCGCACCCATTCCCGGCACGAGCCGCGTGGGTATCGAGATCCCCAACAAGACCCGCCAGAACGTGCATCTGGGAGACGTGCTGCCCTACGCGACCGGCGGCCCCCTTGAGTTCGCCATCGGCCGAGATGCCGAGGGGCGTCCCGTTACGGCCAACCTTGCCACCATGCCGCACCTGCTCGTCGCTGGTGCCACCGGCTCGGGCAAGTCGGTCATGATCAACTCGCTCATCATGTCTTTGCTCATGCGCGACACGCCCAAGCAGGTCCGCCTCATCCTCGTTGACCCCAAGCGCGTCGAGTTCGCGGGCTATAACGGCCTTCCGCACCTCTACGTGCCCGTCGTCACCGAGCCGCGCCAGGCGGCGAGCGCCCTGCAGTGGTCGGTCTCCGAGATGGAGCGCCGCCTCAAGGTCTTCGAGCGTGCCGCCGCGCGCAACATCAACGTCTACAACGAGATGTGCGTCTCGGGCAAGCTCTCCGAGATGGACAACCCGCCTGAGCCCATGCCCTACATGGTCATCATCATCGACGAGCTCGCCGACCTCATGATGGTTGCCGGCAAGGATGTTGAGGCTTCCATCGTGCGCATCGCCCAGCTCGCTCGTGCGGCGGGCATCCATCTGGTGCTCGCCACTCAGCGTCCCTCAGCCAACGTGGTCACGGGCCTCATCAAGTCCAATATCGAGACTCGTATCGCCCTTTCCGTCGCCTCGGGCACCGACTCGCGCGTTATCATCGACCAGGTGGGTGCCCAGCGCCTGCTCGGCAACGGCGACATGCTCTTCAAGGAGCGCGGCGGCTCTCCGCTCTCCGCGCCGTGCGCTCGGGTGCTATGTCTCCGATCCGGAAATCGAGGAAGTCGTCGACTTCATTCGTGGCCAGGCTGAGCCTGACTACCATGAAGAGATCCTTTCGGCCGTTGTCCCCGGTCAGCCGGGTGGGTCAGCTGCTGATGTTGCCGATGAGGACGATCCTCTCGTCTGGGAGGCCGCGCAAATAGTCGTGGAATCTCAGCTAGGTTCTACCTCCGGGCTGCAGCGTAGGCTTAAGGTGGGATACGCTAGAGCTGGTAGGATTATGGACATGCTTGAGTCCAAGGGGGTCGTTGGGCCTCCGGAAGGCTCAAAGCCCCGTGAAGTTCTACTTGATAAAGAGGGTCTCGAGGAGCTTAGGCAACTCGAGCAGCAGTATAGGGAGGTGTAGCCCATGCCAAGGCCGCGTTTCAGCGAAATGCTCGTTACCAGAAGGCGGCAGCTGGGCCTCTCGATCTCGCAGGCGTCCTCAGTGCTGAGGCTTAAGGAGCAGGTGCTCATCGCCTTCGAGGAGGGTGATTTCGAACATATTCCTAAGAGTGGCTATGCGCAGGGCATGCTTTCCTCCTACGCACGCTACCTTGGGCTGAATCCGCGTCAGGTGGTCAACCAGTTCCAGGAAGACCTCGACGAATACATCCGTGAGTCGCAACCCGTTTTTGCCGAGGATTACGAGACTCCTGAGAACTCGTATATGTCGATGCCTCGCTACCTGCCGACCGCAGGTGGCCCCGCCGGCGACCTCGGTGCCTTTGCCACCACGTCGCAGCCGCATTCGCGCCAGCAGTCGAGCCCGCTCGTCACGCGTCGCTATGTCGGTTCGCTGCACGACGATCCCGAGCGCGCCTATGGCTATGAGGGTGAGACCCAGTCATACGGCCAGGTGCGAGGCGTTGCGCCGTCGCAGCCCATGGGCTATTCCACGCAAAGGACGCGCGCGGCGTCGACGCGCGCTCGCCGCAACTCCTCCATGGGGTCGGTCGGCCGTGACAACGTGACCACGCGTCGTGCCATTCCGACGAGCCATGTCGGCCCTGACGGCTACGACAACCAGGTGATTGACTACGAGCCCAATGCTCGCCAGTCGCGCGCTGGCGGTCGCCAGGCTCGCAAGTCTAACGATACCCTCTCGACGCTCGTCTCCTCGCTTCTCTCAGACACTCGTAAGCTTTCTATCGTTGCTGGTGCCGCAGTCGCGGTGGTTCTTGTCATCATCCTTGCCTTTGCCTTGGGCTCGGGATCGGGCAAGGACGACAAGGACGACAGCAAGACCGTCCCGGTGACCCAGAGCGAGACCAAGGACGAGACGCAGACGGCCACGAATGCCGACAATGGAGCCATGACGGGCGACCAGACCGCCCAGAACAACGCAAATAACCTTGCTGCTGATGCTCAGAACAGTGCTCAGCCGGCAGCTACCCAGACCGACGTGGTCGTTACCGTTGGCTCTGGCCAGGTCTCCTGGGTGGAGATTCTCTGCGATGGCGAGAGCAAGGTCGCCACTACCGTCACGGGCCCCTGGTCGCAGACCTATACCGTGCATGACTCCATAACCATCGAGGTCGGAGATACCGCCGCGGTTCAGGTTACGGAGAATGGCAAGCAGCGCCAGTTTGACTCCAAGAGCTCTGGTATCGGCACCATGACCATCAAGGGCACCCCGGCGCCTGCGCAAAACGTTAACGCCAATAATGCCAATAACGGCAACAACGCCAATAACGGCGGCAACGCCAACAATGCCAACAACAACGGCAAGGCAATAACGGCGGGGATAACGCTAATACCAACAACGCCAACAACAATGGCAACAACAACGCCAACAATGCCAACAACAATGGTAACAATGGCGAGAATAACAATGGCAACAACGGCGGCAACAACTCGTCTGACAACAACAACTCCGGTTCGAATGAGCAGTCCGAGCCTGAGGGGCGCTCTGGCGACGGTGAGGATGAGTACTACGACAACATCGGCGGCATCGACGTCTATCTCGACTCCGATACCGGCACCTACTACTTCTACGGAGAAGACGGTGCCATGTATAACGCCTCTGACGGCTCGCCGCTGTAGGTTTCGCAGGGAGGATTACCAATGGCCAAGGAATCAAGCTTCGACGTCGTCTCGCAGGTTGACCTGCAGGAGGTTGACAACGCCTACCAGCAGGCAGCGCGTGAGCTCACGCAGCGCTA
>CAJOKK010000094.1 GCA_905235165.1 uncultured Atopobiaceae bacterium
ACCGCCCCGCCTACGACAACCTTGCACCATGGAGCCTGCTCTCGCAGCAGGGCAATCGTTTCAGCCATAGACGGAACCGTGGTGGTCATCAGGGCCGAAAGGCCAACGAGCTTGACCTTCTGCTCTGCAACCGTTGTCGCCACCAACTGGGGATCAACGTCACGACCAAGATCAATCACGTCGTAACCGTAGTTCTCCAGCAGCATGCGCACGATGTTCTTGCCGATGTCGTGGATGTCGCCCTTTACCGTAGCAAGCACGATGGCTCCCTTGGAGGCCATCGTCTCACCTGTCGACAGGCCTCGCAGGGCCGTGAAGCCCTCTTTAGCCGCCTCGGCCGATGCCATAAGTTGCGGCAGGAAGAAAGTACCCTTTTCAAAGCGCTCCCCCACCTCGTCGAGGGCAGGAATGAGCACGTCGTTGATGGCATACATGACGTCATGTGCAGGATCGTCATCGTCTATGAGCGAGCGCACCTCAGCTGCCACCGGATCCTTGCGCCCCGTCAGCACGTAGTCGCGAATCCGCTCCTCAGCGTTCGACGCTGCGGCCGTCGTCGCAGCAGAAGCCGCAGCGGCGTCGCTCGCCGGTGCGGCGACAGCCGCACCGCCTCCCGCCACCGCGTCCACCCGATTGGCGTAAGCCGCAATATATTCCTGCGCATTTACGTCCTCACCCGATAGCGCGCGCCAGGCAGCGAACGCATCGCGGTAACGCTCGGCCAGAGGATTCACGATAGCAAGGTCAAGCCCCGCTCCGAAACAGGCCGAAAGGAAGGTGGCGTTGGCCAGCATGCGATAGGGCATGCCAAAGCTCACGTTTGAGACGCCAAGCACCGTACGCACACCGGGAAGCTCGTGCTTCACAAGGTGCACAGCCTCAACAATCCGTCGAGGCTGGGTTTGATCAGTCGACGCAGCCATAGCCAAGCAGTCAATCACCACATCTTGTCGCGGTATAGCAAGCGCGTCAGTGGCTTCCACGATCTTGCGCGCAACGGCAAGACGCCCCTCAGCCGTAGGCGGAATACCGTCTTCGTCAAGCGTGAGGCCCACAATAGCGCAGCCATAGTGCTTCGCAATGGGCAGCACTGCACGCAGCGACTCCTGCTTACCGTTGCAGGAGTTAATGAGGGCCTTGCCCGGATAGGAACGCACGGCCGCCTCGACGGCCTCGGGGTCGGACGAATCAATCTGCAAAGGCAGCGTAGTTACGCCAGATAGCTCGCTCACCAGACGAACGAGCGTCGCTCGTTCGTCAATCTCCGGCAGGCCCGCATTGACGTCAAGAATCTGGGCGCCAGCCTCCTGCTGACTGACAGCCTCACCCATCACGTAATCGTGGTTGCCTGAGCGCAGGGCCTCCTTCAAGCGCTTCTTTCCCGTGGGATTAATGCGCTCTCCAATTACGCCAACCTCACCCATCGCGAGGGCCGTAACCTGCTGGGCGCTCGTGACGACAAAGCTTTCGCAGCGTGTGCGCGGTGCGGGCGTTCGGCCAAGAAGAAGGTCACGTTCCCTCGTAATGAATTCCGGCGTCGTACCGCAGCAGCCACCCACAATGGTCACACCGGCATCAAGCATGACAGCGACTGCCTGCGCGTAGTCGTCAGGACTAACGTCAAAACTGGTCACGCCGTCGTGAAGGCAGGGCAAGCCGGCGTTGGCCTGCGCCATCACCGGACAGCTTGCCCAAGGAATCATGCGCTCAATCAGTGGGGCAACGTCTTTCGGCCCCAGGCTGCAGTTGATGCCAAGGGCATCAACGCCCAGCGCCGAGAGCGTGATGGCAGCCACTTCGGGCGTGGTGCCCAAGAAGGTACGGCCATCTTCACCGAAGGTCATAGTGACAAAGATAGGCAGGTCAGAATGCTCCTTCGCGGCAAGAATCGCCGCCTTCGTCTCGGCAAGGTCGGCCATGGTCTCGATGATGAAGAGGTCCGCACCTGCAGCGTCAGCCGCCTCAACCTGTGCGCGAAAGAGCTCATAGGCCTCGTCGAAGGAGAGCGTGCCCATGGGCTGCAGCAGCGCTCCGGTTGGTCCGATGTCAGCCGCAACGTAACGCACGCCAGAGGCCCGCGCACACTCGATTGCCGCCGTGAAAATTTCCCTCACCGTGGCAGCTTCGCCAAGTTTGAGGGCATTCGCACCGAAGGTATTGGTAGTGGCGACCTCGGCACCAGCGGCCACGTAGGCCGCGTGGACCTCGGCTATCTCCTTGGGGTTGGTGAGGCACAGCAGCTCGGGTAGCTCGCCGGCAGCAAGGCCACGCTCTTGCAGCTGAGTGCCCATCGCACCGTCAAAGAGCAAGAAGTCCTCACCCGAAAGCACGCGCGCAAGATGCTCGTCTTTCACGCGCAAGGTCCTCTGCGCGCGATGGCCCGCCGGTGTGACCAGATCCTTCGAATCAAAGCCCATGTGCGTTCCCTCCCTCACGACCTCTTGCAGGTCGCAGCATCTTTCGAAGCGTAGCAGTCTTCGCGCAGGTTGCAGGCGCTACAGCCCAACTGCACGTCAGCGTACAGCCGCTCTACGAAGCCCACAATGGCCGTCACGCTCTTGGTGGGTACCATCAGCAAGCTGGGCATGAGCGTGAGGCCTAGGTAACGCTCGGTCTCAAGCACAGCCAGCAGCGTTGACTGGCACTCAAGCGGCAGGTCCCCATAGCCCGGCGAAAAGCGCGCAGTGGTAAACAAACCGCGTTTGAGGGCCATGTTGGCAAGGTCGATCTCTGCCTCGTCAGCCATGCACTCAATGGTTGCCGTAGCAGCTGCGTCAAAGATCAGCTGTCCAAGCGGATCGGTCATCGAAAGGCGCCGCAGCTCCCGATCGATTTCCGCACCAAGGGTAACGGCCATTATGCCCACGGCTTGCGCCTGCTCGAGATGGGCCGCAATGCTCTCGCCGTCAAGCGTCAGCGCACACCCCTCAAGCACGATGCGCGGCACGCCGTCAGCGGTGCGCGTGCGCTCGGCCACGTCAAAGCTGTCCAGACAGGCGCGTGGACGCGCCAGCTCAGCACAGCGCGAAATGGCCGCATCAATACGTGCATCTAGCTCGTCCGTAAGCTCTTGGCCACGATGACCCAGATAGCGCAAGACTTCAGCGCGCTTGGGCCTAACCTCCTCGAGCCAGGTGACCAAAGGGGGCACGACCTACGCCCCCAAATAGCCGCAAGCCACAAGGGCCTCGTAGGTTGCATGACCGATCTCGGGGCGATTCATGCTGTAGATATGGATACCGTCAACGCCATTAGCCGCGAGGTCCTCAACCTGCTCGATGGCGTACTCAAGGCCCGCCTGCGCCTGGGCATCTTTGTCATCCCCAGCGGCCACCAGCCGCTTGACCACCTTAGACGGAATCGACGCGCCACAGGTAAAGGCCATGCGCTGAATCTGCGCGACACTCGTGAAGGGCATGATGCCCGCCACAATCGGCAGCTTCACGCGACGGCGCAGGCAGAGCTCGCGAAAACGGTAGAAGTCATCGTTGCTAAAGAAGAGCTGGCTCACGAGGAAGTCGGCGCCAGCCTCCTGCTTGAGGTAAAGATGGTCGAGCGAACGATCCAAGTCCTCACATTCCACGTGGCCCTCGGGGTAGCAGGCCGCACCGACACACAGCTCGGGAGTCGTGGCCTTGATGTGGCTAATCAGGTCGGACGCATATGCAAAATCAACAGTCTGGACACCGGGGCGACGGTCGCCGCGCAGGGCCAGCACGTTGCTGACGCCGTCATCAACGATCTTGCGCAGGTTCGCGTCGACCTCAGCGGTGGTCGAGCCCATGCAGGTAAGGTGCACAAGCGCATTAACCCCCAGGTCACGCTCAATGTCTCTACCAATGGCAAAGGTATTGGCAGAGTTACCAGACCCGCCCGCAGAGAAGGTCACGCTGATCCAGTCGGGCTTGCACTCAGCCAGCGAGTTCGCAACCTCGTGCGCATGCTCGAGGGGAAGCTCGCCCTTAGGCGGAAAGATCTCAAAGGAGAAGGTCTGCTTGGCTGCAAGGATATCGCTGATTCTCATGGCAATTCCCTTCACTGAATAGTGTCCCTTCATGGTAGGTGCCCGGTGTTTCGTGCGAGTGACGAGGGCAGCGAGAAGGTCGGAGCTAGCTGGCGGCGTCTAGCCGCTCAAGCGCATGCTTCGCGAGGTGGGGCATGGCAAAGGCTTGACAGGTCCCCAGCATTATAAGGGCAAGAGAAGAGATGGCCCTAGCTTTGCAGTTGGTGGCCGTAGTCATTCATGGCACGGGCGAGAAGACCGTAGTGCGCCGCGCAGTGAGCATCACTGGCGATGCAGCTCACCAGACCGGCATTGAGCAAGGCCCGGGCACACTTCTTAGCACGGTCGAAAAAGCCACCCGCAACAAAGTTTGCGCTCAGTTGCAGTTTGCAACCCATGCGCACGAACATCTCCGCAAGCTCGAGGTCTTTCTGCAGGGCCAGATAGCGCTCGGGGTGTGCGATTACCACGTCGTAACCAATACCCTGCAGCTCAAACACCGTGCGACGGTAGTCCGCAAACTGCGAGGGCGGCGCATCAACGTCAAACTCCAGCAACAAGGCCGCCTGCCCGTTTCCCACTAAACTGGGGCCCTGTATGCCAAGATACGGCGCCCATTCCTTCATTCCAAGCCAGACGAGCTTGCTCCAGTTGACCTCAAAACCCATCGTAAGCGGAAAGCCGCCGGCATGCTCAACAAGCAGGTTATAGGCATCCCACATAGCATCGAAATCAAAGTATGGATCACGGCAATGGGGCGTGCACACGATGCCAGTCACGCCTGCATCACGGGCCGCCGCGAGCATGGCAAGCGACTCGGAAAGGTTTTGAGCGCCGTCATCAACACCGGGCAGGATATGGCAATGCATGTCCCTCACGGCTTGCCTCCGTTAGACTTCGTCAAAAGGGTCCAGAGCCGAAGGGCGGCCACTCGACACGGGAGACGGCACGGAATCCGGCGAAGGGACATTGGAGCGGGTTTGGGTGACAGCCCCAATCGATTGGTAGGCTTCCTGACGCTGCTGCTCTGCCATCACCTCTTCTACGGAGGGCATACGATACGACGAAGACACCGTCTTATCGCCAGAAATACTTGCTACCGAGGAATCCATATGCGAGCCGACCTTGTCGGGAAGCGATGGTCCGTGGTGGTGGTGATGATGATGGTGGTGACGATGCTTCTTCTCTGAGCCATCAGAGTTCGGATCATCGCTCTTATGGCCGTAGTAATAGTGCGAGTAGTAATAGTAATCGCCACCAGAGCGCTCGCAATAATTCATGATGACGCCGCCCACGTTGCCACCCGCCTTCACGAGCTGGTCGTATGCGGCAACAACTTGCTCGCGGCGCACAAAGCCCTCGCGCACCACCAGGAAGCAGGCATCTACCAGACGGCTTAGCACGGCAGAGTCAACGAAGGCGCCGACGGGCGGGGTATCAAAGACCACAAAATCGTAGGCCTCACTGATAGCAGGCACAAAACGCTCGAACTGGCGCGAGTTAAAGAGGTCGCTAGGATTGGGAATGCCCGGCTCTGCGTCGAGAAAATACATGTTTGGGGTCTCGGTTGGCACAACCGCTTCGCTTAGGCTGGCAGCACCCGACAGCACAGCATAGATTCCGTGCTGAGCATGCGCGCCGAGACGCCCAGCAAGCGTGGGACGACGCATGTCTGCCTCAACGAGCAGGACGGTTTCACCCGACGAGGCAATAGCGCGACAGAGATTCTC
>CAJOKK010000095.1 GCA_905235165.1 uncultured Atopobiaceae bacterium
GCGGCTGCGTCGTCTCTATCGACGACGGCACGGTCGGCGCGACCGGCGGAAAGGACGCCGCCGCCATCGGGTCGGGCTCGGAAGGCGGCAGCAATTACGACGTGTCCGTCCTCGGCGGCACCGTGACCGTCGAGGGGAAGGGCGGAGTGCTCGTCGGCTCCTGCGTCGTCTCTGTTCTAGATGGCCCCACCGTCCGCTTGGGCGATTTCGTCAGGGTCGTGGGTAGCAAGGGAGAGGTGCGCACGGGGTCGGAGCGCATCGGTGTCCTCAGGTCCTGGGGCTGGGCGAGGCTCGAGGTTTCCCCTACCCGCCCTGACCGAGACGGCATCACCTACCTGGACGAGAAGGGAGATGCACAATCGCTTTCGCCCGGTGAGGTCGACGACCTCTCCGACGACTCTTTCTTGGATGCGGAGGGAACCGAGCTCGGGGACGGCTGGTACGCCGTGACGCGCTCCCGCTGCTTCGACAACAGGCTCGCCGTCACCGGCGACGTTAAGCTCGTCCTGGGCGACGACACCGTCGCGGACTTCGCGAAGGGCATCCACTGCCTTCCCGGAAGCAAGCTCACCGTGTACGCCCAGTCGACAGGCGAGCACATGGGCGCCCTCAAAGCGAAGGGCGACTGGGGCCAGGCCGGTATCGGCGGGGAACGTTACGATGTGGGTATCGGCTCGATCATTATTCGCGGTGGCCGCATCGAGGCCTACGGCGGCGATCGAGGCGCCGGCATCGGCGGCGGCACCGGCTACAAGGGCTCCTGCGACGTCGAGATCTCTGGCGGCGTCGTCACCGCTAGGGGCGGCAAGTGGGGCGCCGGCGTCGGCACGGGCGACCGCTGCGAGGAGTGCGGTCGCGTCTCCGTCTCCGGCGGCTCCGTGAACGCGAAGGGCGGCTACTCCGCCGCCGGCGTCGGCGGCGGCAGCGATAGTTGCTGCGACGTCGCCATCTCCGGCGGCAAGGTCACCGGCGAGTCGGGTGGTAACAGTGGCTTAGCTAACATGGGCGGCGCCGGCATCGGCACGGGTGCCGAAGCGAGTGGAGGCACCGTCGCCATCAGCGGCGGCGAGGTCACCGCGTACGGTCGTGCGGGCGGGCCTGCGATCGGCTGCGGCAGATGCGGCACCAACTGCGTTGTCACCGTGACGGGCGGCGTGGTCGATGCGAACGCCGACGAAGAGACCTACGTCATCAATTGCGACTTCTCTTCAAATCCATGCGGCTCCGTCTTCATTGCCGGCGGGACCCTTACCCTCAACAGGGACACTGGCTTACTGAGTTACGCCACTGGTCTCATTGGCCCCGAAGGACACGTCTACCTGGGCGACTACATCAGGGTCGTGGGCAAGAAGGGGGAGGTTCTTTCTGGGTCGGACCGCTATGACGCCGTCGCCTATGATGGGCTGGGCGAGGCTCGAGCTTTCCGACACCCCCACTCACCGCGACGACATCACCTACCTCGACGAGAAGGGAACGGCACACCCGCTTTTGCCCGATCAGTTTGTCGACCTCTCCGAAGCCTCCTTCCCGGACGGGGGCGAGCTTGGGGACGGCTGGTACGCCGTGACGCGCTACCGCCGCTTCGACAGGAGACTCACCGTCACCGGCGACGCCAAGCTCGTCCTGTGTGACGATGACGTCGCGGACTTCGCGAAGGGCATCCACTGCGCCCCCGGAAGCAAGCTCACTGTGTACGCTCAGTCGAACGACAAGCACATGGGCGCCCTCAAGGCGAAGGGCGGCGCTTGGGGCCAGGCTGGCATCGGGGGTGACAGCTTCGAGGCGCGTCCCGGATCGGTCGTCGTCATTGGCGGGCGCATCGATGTCGCCGGCGGTAGCGGCAGCGCCGGCATCGGCGGCGGCTTCGAGGGCTCCTGCGACATCGAGGTCTCCGGCGGCAGCATCTTCGCCGAGGGGGGCATCGGCGGCGCCGGTGTCGGCACGGGTGGCTGCTGCCCCGACGGCGGGCGCGTATCTGTCTCCGGTGGCCGCGTCGAGGCTTACGGCGCTAACGGCAGCGCCGGCATCGGCGGCGGCGTCGGAGGCCCCTGCGACACCGAGATCTCCGGCGGCAGCATCTTCGCTATGGGCGGCAGCCACGGCGGCTCCGGCATCGGCACTGGCTATAACGCGTGGGGAGGCAGCGTCACCATTAGCGGCGGCGATGTCTATGCGAAAAGCAGGGATAATTTTAATGGTTGGTCTACCGCGATCGGCGTCGCTGACGGAGACAAAAGCGGCAACTGCACCATCACCGTGACGGGCGGTAAGGTCACGGCACATTCGGTCCATGGCTTCGCTCTCCAAACCGACGACGTTGTTTCTAAAAAACCATCCGGGTCCGTCTCCATCCTCGGCGGGACCGTGACCCTCGACAGGCGCGGGTGGCTGTGGGAGTACCCCGATAATGGTGGGGATCATAATGGCTATGGTCTCGCCGGTCCCGGCCAGGTCCACCTGGGTGACGATGTCAGGGTCGTGAGCATGGAGGGAGAGGTTCTTACGGGGGCGGACCGCTATGGCGTCTTCGGCTATAACAAATGGCTGTGGGCGAGGCTTGAGACCGGCTTGCCTACCCAGGACCTCGACAACCTCTCCGGTACTTGGGGTAGCCGTGATTGGGGTCTGGACGTGGCTGACGAGCTGGGCGAGGCCAACCCCTCGGGCATTCTTCCCTTCCCTTGGTCTGCCTATGAGGGCGAGACCACCTCAGGATGGTAAGCAAGAGCAAAAGCCGACATCCGTAGGCATACCCACATATGACGCTCTCGAGGCACCCCCTTTCGAGGGGGTGCCTTTCTTGTCACAAAATGGCGGGGTCAGGCAATGGTCAGAAAGCAATGGAGCCCCCTCTACCAAAATGTGACGTTATCCGACTGGTTTTGTCACAATTTGGTTGAGGGGGCTCGCGGTGGCGGTGGCTCCAGCAGGACGTGACCTTTACTAGTTGTCCTGCTCCGACAAGATGATGTTAATAAGAACTTGCGCGGCAACGCTGTCGGGGGCCTTGCGCGGGAGGCTGTGGCCCATGTCGGGCACGGTCACGAGGCGCGCGCCTGCGATGGCGTTCGCGATTGCCTCGGTCTCGGTGCGCTCGATGCAGTCGTGCTCGCCCACTAGGACGCAGGTCGGGCAGGAGATTGAGGATAACGACGCTGCCTCGATGTGCGGTTCGTCGAGCATGAGCTGCAAAAGCTCGGCGTCGAGAAGAACCTCCTTAGCCGTGGGGAGCAAATCGGCATCGACGCGGTCGGAGAGCTTCCCCTCCTGGACCCATTCGGCCCAGTCGCGTGCGCCACGCACCGACCCCGCCGTGTCCCACTCGTCGATGACGCCCTCGGGCGTGAGGTTGGCGCCTCCCGCCACGATGGAACGCACGCGGTCCGCATGGTCGCGGGCCAGAAGCAGGGCCTCGATGCCGCCGTCGGAGTGACCCAGCACGTGGACCTTGTCGATGCCGAGTGTGTCGAGGACGCAGATCGCGTCGGCGGCGAAGCGCTCGTAGGTCAGAGGCTCGCTGCCGCGCGTCGAGCGGCCCTGGGCTCGCCCGTCAAAGGCCACGACGGCCTTTCCCGCCGCAACGAGCGGAACCATCACCTGGGAAAAGGTGGCGTGTGAGCCGCCGTTGCCGTGCAGGGCCAAGACGGGCATGCGAGCCAGCAGGTCCTCGACATCGGCTCCTTCCGGGCCATAGACGTAGGTCGCCAGCTGGGCGCCGTCAGGCGTCGTGACGCGACGTGCCAGTAGAAGTGGGACCTGCGGATGCGCGTAGAGGCGCGTGCGGTAGGGGGCGGGAATCGGCGGCTGCATGGCTAGCGACCCTGGCTCTCGTGCTTCTTGAAGAAGTCGAAGCGCGGGGGCAGCTCGACGATCTCGTGCTGCTCGGGCGTCTCGCCCAGGCCGGCCGCCAGCTCGCGCGGGCCCTCGAAGGCGTGCTCCCAGGAGAAGAAGAGGTTCTTGTCGAACTTGAGGTACTCTGCGATGAGCTCGCAGCCGTCGGGAACGGCGGGGTGCATGAGCAGGCAGGTGGTGCGCAGGGCGCAGAAGGCGTCGGCGAGCGCCTGGTCGTAGGCCACGTCGTCACCCTTGGCGGCCTTGCTTGCGTCGCCCCAGCGCTTGTTCTCGGCGCGGGCGAAGTCCTCGACCACCGCCAGCGCGCCGTGGGCGTCGAAGTCGTGGGCGCAGCGCTCGTAGTCGAGGACGGCCTGCTTGCAGGCAGCGACGACCTCGGCATGCGGCTCCGCGACGGGCAGGTGTCCCTCGCAGGCGTTGGCGGCTCCGTAGAAGCAGCTGCGCGCCAGGCGATTGAAGATGTTCGTCAGGAAGGCGCTCTCCTTGAGGGCAGGGTCGACCACGCGCGGGTCGTCCTTGACGAGGATCTCCTCGCCGGTCTTCTTGTCTTTGTGGCTCACGCTCGTGTCGAAGGCCTTGGGCGCGAAGGACACGGCCTTCTGGTCGAGGCCCAGCGACAGCCAGTGGCAGCGCAGCTGCTCAGCGGTGTAGTGGTCAAGCAGCTCGTAGGCGAGCGGGGGCTTGATCGCACCCGAGCTCGAGGCCTTCTTGTTCATGAAGAGGATGTGGTAGTTGGCCACGGGCCTGTCCTGGGTGAGGCCCCAGCCAAGCGCCTCCCAGAGGGCCGGCTGCGCCACGCAGTAGAAGTAGATGTTGTCCTGACCGATGAACTGGTAGACGCTCGCGTTGTCTGAGCACCACCAATCCTTCCAGTCGCGGGAGGAGTAACGGCCTTCCTCGGCCAGCGAAAGCGCGGTCTGCGTGAAGGAGATGGGCGCCCAGAGGCTCTCGGGCCACACCCAGACGGTGAGGTCCTTGGTTCCCTCGAGCTCAGGCGCGGGCACGCCCCACTCGATGTTGCCCGTCAGGCGGAAGGGGAGCAGGGTCTTGCCGGTTCGGAAGCGGATGGAGGCCTCGTCCAGCAGGCCGCGTGCCTGGTCGCGCTCCTCCCAGCCCTCGAAGACCACCTGGAAGGAGGTCTGCTTGCCCGTGGGCTCCACGATGCGGTGGGCGGGCAGCTTGGACTCGATGGCGTCGAAGGCCTCGCGGTAGTCGTTCTGGATGAAGATGGCGGGGTCGACGAGCGACTCGCGCACCGTCTTCGTGACGATGGAGCGCACCTGGGGGTCGTCGTCCCAGACACCCATGAGCTCCTCGAGGCTGCCGCGGAAGTTCGGCAGGTCGAAGTACCAGTTGTCGACCGGGCGCAGCTCGGGCTTGGTGCCGGAGAGCTGCGAGACGGGAGCGATGAGCTCCTGCGGGTCGAACTGGTGGCCTTCGCTGCACTCGTCGGCATAGGCCTTCTCGGACTTGCAGCCCCTGACCGGGCAGCGGCCGATGACCTGGCGGCCGTTGAGGAACTGGCCCACCTCGACGTCATAGAACTGGCGCGTGGAGAGCTTTTTCAGGTGGCCCTGCTCATACAGGCGCGAGATAATCTCGGAGCTGAGCTCTGCGTGGACGTCCTTGGCCGGCTCGAGGCCAGAGCCCGAGAAGAGGTCGAGGGAGATGCCGTAGGCGTCCAGGGCCTCCTTCTGCAGGTCGTGGTTGGCGCGAACGTAGTCGGTGATGGAGCCTTCGAAGCCCTCGTCGGCCACCTTCTTGCGGTACCCTTCCATGATGGGCGAGCCAAAGCAGTCGGTGCCGGAGACGAAGAGCACGTTCTCGGCGCCGATGCGGTCGCGCAGGAAGCGGGCGAAGAAGTCGGCGGGCACGAAGACGCCGCCGATGTGGCCGAAGTGCAGGTTCTTGTTGCCATAGGGCATGCCGCCGGTGATGACGGCACGCTGCGGAAAGACGGGACGATCTTGCGAGGACATGGGGCCCCTCTCGATTGGTGTGCGTAACTTTTCTATTATCACACAACGAAAGCGGGACGGCCGCTCGCACAACCGCGACAATACGGAGCGGAACGAACTGCTCATAAGCCGTGGAGAAGGAGCACCGAGATGGGACGCATACCGCTTTTGCTGCATGCCTGCTGTGGCCCCTGCTCGCTGGAGCCCGTACGGCTGCTGCGCGAGGAGGGCTTCGAGCCCACGATCTGCTGGACAAACCCCAACATCCAGCCGCAATCCGAGCACGACCTTCGCCTGCGCACGTTGAGCGACTGGGCCCGCGAAGAGGCTGGCCTTGAGGTCATCGTGGCCGCCGACGATCGTGCGGCCTGGGAGCGCACCGTTGCCGTGCACGGCTTCGATCGCGAGGCTCGCTGTCGCGCCTGCTACGCGCTGCGCCTTGCCGAGAGTTGCCGCGTTGCGCGCGAGCGGGGCTTTGAGCACATCTCGACCACCTTGGCCGTCTCGCCCTACCAGCTCTTTGACACCTGCGGGGAGGTGCTTTCCCGTTTGGCGAAGGCGCATGGCCTCACGAGCGTCTGGCGCGACTTCCGGCCGTATTATCCTGATGCCACCGTTCGTTCGCGCGAACTGGGCATGTATCGTCAAAACTACTGTGGCTGCCGCTTTTCTGCTGCCGAGGCGGCCATCGAGCGCCACGAGGCACGTGACGCGCGCAAACGCGCGCGGGCACAGGGCAGCGCTTCGGCATGAAAGGCGCCGCGCGAGCGGCAGGGGAGGGACCATCACATGGAGATTCGAAACATCGGCGAGCAGCACGTCGCGCAGGCTGCCCAGATCGTGGCGGACGCCTGGCATGACGACGAGGGCGAGCGCGCCTATCACCTCGGCACCAAGGAGCTGCTCATCCATCTTGAGCACAGCAACCATGGCCTCGTGGCGACGGAAGGTGACAAGGTCTTGGGCGTCCTGCTCCTTGCCGGCCCCGCCGGCTGCAGCCATGACGAGGGGCTTGACGCGGCTTGTCGTGCGGCGCGCGAGCTGCTGTCGAGCGACGAACTCGGCAGTGCCAAGGGTAAGGTGAATGCCACGAAGGGCGAGGGCTCTACTTTCACTGCTAATGCAGGCAAGACCACACAGGTAAACCTCTACGGTGGCAC
>CAJOKK010000096.1 GCA_905235165.1 uncultured Atopobiaceae bacterium
GGGAAAGGATGGCAACCATGAAATTCGAAGAACTGACGGAAGAAAAAAAGGCCAAGCTCAAGGAGTGCAAGTCAGTCGAGGATATTATGAAGCTGGCGAAGGAAGAAGGCCAAGAGCTTTCCGAGGACGAACTTGATGCTATAAGCGGTGGAGAATGGTCTAGTTGCAGCTATACTTGCGAGCGTTTGGGTTACATTGCGTAAAGTTTTTCGAGAGATTCGGATTGCGAGGGGTGACGGCGATGTGCCGGAAGAAACGATAGCCCCTCTACCTGCGAATACTCTGCTCTCGGTGAACGGCATTCTGAGCTCATGTTCTGCTTTGGACGAGAGACATTACCAAAACTTCGATTTCTTGCCACTTTGACCGCATTCAGCTTGTGCGTTTCGGTCCTTTTGACAGCTTTCGGCCCGAATCCCGCCGACTGCGAGCTCGAACAGCTTTCCCTGCCGGTGGCGCACGGGACGACGCCTATCGTCGCGACTCACGAAAAACCACCGGCCTTGTTCTTGTTCGAGTGAATGGTTCACCGATAAGAACAAGGCCGGTGGTTTGCAAGCATGCCTTGGTGCGTGCGAGAGACGGGAAAGGGGAGGGCGCTCGTGTACGCGATGGCGTGGGGCTGCCTACATCAATTTGAGCTTGCCGCTCTGAGTTGAGCCGTTCGGGCTATCGCATACCACCGTGCAAACATGGGGGTTGCAGTACTCATCGTCCCAACTGCCACCGGAGACGCTCGAAAGCTCTTCGTCCGTGAGCTCGAAGCCGTTCTCCCTGGCAGCGTGGAACAGCTCCTCGGTCGTCTTGCAGTTACGGAGGGTTTCCTTAAGTTCCTCGTTCATCATCTGGCTCATTGGTGGTCCTTCCTTTAAGAAAACGCGAAAAAAATTACGTAATTAATAATTGCACGTTAAAAACCGCCAGTTCTGAAAATGGAGAAATTGTGTGGTGAACGGTTGTCTCTCATCGTTAAGCGGCAATTTAGGCATGTCACAGCCCAAGTAATGCCGCAAATGACATAACAGAATGCCATTAAGGACAAGTCAAAGGCCTCAAGGAAAGCATAAGAATTGAGAAAGGGTGCGTGACGGGATCTGCTTCCCGTCATGCACCCTTACTCAATGCGACTCGAGATAGTTAAGGATCGCGTGCTACTTCTTCTTGATGCGGGAATGAAGCGCCAAGACGAAGGCCTCGGGGTCCTGCTTGGCGTTGATGCAGGCGCGCTGGTTGAAAAGGCGCTGATAAGGACAGCCGCCGACGCACAGGGGGAGCCAGACACATTCGCGGCACTCGTTGTCGGGAAGCGGCAGGGCCGTATTCAGGAAGACGGTGAGGTTATCGGGATTCGACGCGGTCGCCAAGGGATTCGCGGGATCCCAGTCGCGCGCGTTGCCGTAGGCGAGCTCGGTCTTGTCGACGGATTCCCAGCACTTGTGCAGGTTGCCCTTCTCGTCGATGCCGACGCTCAAGATGACGTTGGCGCCGCAATAATGTCCGCGGCCGCCGCGGAAGGTAGTCGAGTCGGTTTCGAGGGTGACGTCGAGGGCGGAGTTGTCGCAAAGCAGGTTCACTTGCTCTCCGCGATCGTTCGCGGTCTGGCTGTCGGAGACGATGGCGGTGTAGTAGTTCAGCTCGTTGCCTGAGGAGGCGGCGAGGTCTTTGATGAATTGCTTCAGATCGCCGACCTCGTGGCGATTGTCCTTATGCACGTTGTGGCGGATTTTCACCTTGAAGGGGATCTTCGTGTCGCGCAGGTTGGCGATGATGCGCTCGAAGGTGCCCTTGCCGTTCGCGAGGCGCCTTGTCGCGTCGTGGGTTGCGCCGATGCCATCCACGGTGACCTGTGCTTGCTCTACCTTGCAGCGATCAAGCAGGTCGACGATGTCTTGTGTGAGGAAGTAACCGTTCGTGATGATGCTGGCGGAATAATCGCACGAATGCTCGTCTGCAAGCACCATGAGGCGCTGCGTGAGCGACTCGATGACTTCCGGAGCGAGGAGGGGCTCGCCGCCAAACCAGGTGACGCTCAGCGTTTCCGGCTTCGCCGCGTCGAGCATGCGCTCTGCGAGCTTGATGACGTCGTCTTGGACCTCCTGCGTCATCTTTCCGTGCCCATGGCTCTCGAAGCAGTAGGGGCAGTCGAAGTTGCAGCCCATGGTGGGACAGATGGTGAGGCTGACGACTTTCGAGAAGGAGCAGGAACCGCGACCCATGGTTTCGAGGGCAGCGAGTTCGTCGAAGTTTGCGATGACCCCGCGCTTGGAAAGTCGTTCGATGATAGGATGGTGCTCGTCGATCTCGTCAAGGACGCTCATGAGGTAGAGCTCGATGGGGCTGTATTCCGCGCAGGTGCCCTTGAAGAGGTTGGCGATCGCTACGTTCGCGGAGTCGGCGATGGGGGCGCTGACGTTGTAGCGCGAGACGTGCCAACCGGCATCGCTCGCTGTGCGTCCCGTCGTCGCGTTCTTCTTCTCTTGCGTCGTGTCGTCCTGTGTTTCCTGTCCCACGGGAATCCTTTCTCTTGAGCGGGCCACATCGGGAATACGTGCGCGGCGCGCGATAGTTGCTTGGTCAATCCTTGGAGGTGGCGTCGCCCGCCGCCATCCTCATGTACATCTTGGAGGGTTGCAGCACGCCCGCCCGCCAGCGCACTTTCAGCCAGGCGGGCGTGAGGACGAGGGCATAGTTCTTCATTTCGCCCTCGTCTTCGAAGCGTAGTCCGCGCGTGAAGGTCATGTCGGGCATGAGCTGGGTTCGTTCGTCGGCGATGCCCCAGTTCATGAGTTGCTTCATGATATCGGCGCAGACGCCGCCGGTGAAGGACTCCTTGACGACCGACGAGCGCATCGTGTCGAAGCGGATGTCGATGGCGAACATGTCGCCCAGACGTCCATCGGGGAGGACGTCAAGCTGGAAATCAATGGCGTCCGGGGCGAGTTCGAGCACGCGCGCGGCCTGTTCGAGCAGGGTGTCATCGAAGTCTTCGAAACCCGCCTGCGTAAGCGTTTTGCCAAGAAGAATGGGGTCTTTCGCGCAACGCTTTCCCGCCTCCGGATTGATGTAGCCGCACACGCGAAGTGGCGAGGACTTCCTCCCACGAAACATGCCGAAGAAGTCGAGGCTCCAGCCCTCTACCATGCGGGCGTTTTGCGCATGGTAGAGGGCGGCTCGTTCGGGCTCGCCTGCCACTTGGCAAAAGGGGTCGACAAGCTCGGTGTGGGAGCGCGGCTGGAAGTGGATGCCCGCGGCGGAGGCGTCGTTTCTGGAGCAGTCGAGCTCGAAGCCGAAGCTGATGTCGTCGATGCGGCTGCGTTCGCGTTGGTAAAACGACACAATCTCCTCGCAGCCCTCAGCGAGGGGGGAGTCGATGCGTGTCTGTTCGGGGAGGTTCGAGTAGAGTAGCGTCACGTCGAGGAAGGGCTCGCCCAAAAGCGGGAACTCGAGATAGATTTCAGGAAAGGACGTGCCCACGAGAAAGGGATGTACGACCTCGCGGACGCGTGGGACGCACGAGCCGAACAAGGTCTCCTCTCGTCCGTCGGCGCCGGCCTGAAGGAGCAGTACCTCGAAGGCGGTGTCGTGGCTCACAAACATGGCGACACGGTCGCTTTCGATGTGGTGGCTGCGTTCAAGGTGTTGTCCTCTCTCATGGGGCGCATGCAGTAAAGCCTGCTTTACCTCGTATTTTCAATCGAGCCGCTAAGAAAGCATAGCACAGGCGACCTTGCAGGCGAGGACTCCCGCGCGTGTCGTCAGGCTGGCCTTCCGCGTGTCTTCGCGACGGCAATCGTATAATCAGACGCAAATATTTATGCGAGGGTGGGGGTGTCTCTTGGATCGTCAATACCTGTTTGAACTCATGTATGTGCTTATGTCGGCTGATGGACGCAGGGATGCCCTGTTCGGAGGGGACTTCAAGCTTGCGAGTGAGGCGTTCGCGCGTTCGCTGGCGGGCAAGGACTTTCCCGAGGTGTGGTTCGAGCTGCCGCTTGCGGGGGAACCCTGGCATGATTTCCACTCGCTGGTCTCCTACGATGACGTGGCTGGGAGGAAGGTGAGCTATGCCGGCCATGCGGGTGTCTATGATGACGCTCTCGCCTGGTTTGCCGCCCAGACCCTCAACGAGTCTGCCGCGCACAAGCTTGCCTTGAGCTACGACACGTCGAGGGGCGACGTGGAGTCGCCTGCGGTGCAGCTTCTGAGAAACATGAATGACCCAGGCTTGCCGGTCGACTTCTTGAACGCCGTCGGCCGCACGGACCTGCGTGACAACTACCTTGCCTTCGCAATGCGCATGCCGAGTGATTGGTACGACTGCTACGTCGGCGTCTTTCCTGGTCGCGAAGGTGCCGAGTGTGATCCGTGGTTGCGTGTCGAGTGTATGCAGGGCATGTCGACGCAGCGGACCTACGCAAACGACCCCGATCGCCTGCGGGCGGACCTCGAAAGCATCGGCATGGCCGACGTGAGTGAGGAAGCCATTGCGGGTACGCAGCTGCTCGCGCGTTCCCCTTTCTCACTCGAGATGCAGTTCAACATAGGCGCGGACGGCATCGCGCGGCCGACCCTCTCCTCCTGCGTGCGTTTCGAGCCGAGGGACTGGGCAGATCCGGAGCGTCGTGAGCGAGTGTACGAGCTGCTGGGGGAGGTACAGCGTCTGGGCATGGCGGACAATCGCTGGAAGCTGCTCCTAGAGGCCTCCTTCAAGAAGCGCGTGAAGAAGGATGACGAGACCGTGTTCCTTACGTGCTATGCTCCCGGTCTGAAGCTGCGCTGGCGTGATGGTCAGGCTCCCGATGCGAAGGTGTACCTGATTGGTATGGCCAACTGAGGACCTTCTTTGTCAGTCGGGCCACGTCGCGAGCAACGAGTGACGGACGCTTTGGAATGCTTGGCGTGAGGAATTGTGCTCGCTTTGAGGAGAAGTCGGTGCACTGCGGGGCAAGCTGGAAGACGCGCGAGGCCTGCTCAAGCATCGTATCGCCAAAGGCCTCGAAGCCCGCCTTCGTGAGGGCGTCGGCAATCAGTGACAGTTGCTTCTGGTGGCTCTGCTTGAGCTCTTGGTCGTGGTAGCTGCAGACGCGAAGGGGTGCCTCGCTTCTTCCGCGAAAGATGCCGAAGAAGCTCAGTTCCCACCCTTTGGGCACGCGCGCGTTCTGCGCGTGGTAAAGCTCTGCCCTGACAGGTTCGCCAAGCGCCTCGCGAACGCGCTGCAGGCTATCGCCGAACAAGATCGGCCCACGATCTTTGTCGGCAGCCTGCAGAAGCAGCACTTCAAAGGCCTTCTCGTGGCTTAAAGCATGGTAATCACCTTGCAAACCTTGAAATGAATGGTAGGGGCGGGCCCCATGTTACCTATAGGGGTCGTGTTTTCCCGCTTAGTTAACGCGGTATCGCATCTTTACGGCCCGCGCTTTTTGCTTTTGACGCCTTGTCGGAAGGGGCCGTACCACTTTTTAACGTTCTGATGCCATAAATTTGAGGATATAGCAGAAAAAGTTCCACCCCCAAAACTAAGGTCAAAATTACGGGCG
>CAJOKK010000097.1 GCA_905235165.1 uncultured Atopobiaceae bacterium
CGGCGGCACGCTCGGCGACCTCAAAGAAAGTGGCCGTTGCAAGCAGGGTAACGTTGCCCTCCTCCTTGCGCTTGTCAATCTCGGGCTTTGCCTCAGGACGATAGCGATCGATAATGACCTCGTCATGGAAGTCGCGCATGAGTCGGCGAATCTCTTCTGAGCTTGAGGAGCGGTTGAGCGCGCGAACAATAACCTCGCGCGGCTCAGCTTGACGCTGGGGAAGGTGCAGCTTGTAGCGGGTGCCCCACCAAGCGAGACGGACAGCTCGCGGACGGCTCACAATCCCATGGCGAAGCAAGTAGAGCGAAACGAGCGAACCCGACTGGCCGTCGACCAACGTTCCGTCAAGATCGAAGACCGCAATAGGGACCTTGGAGCTCACGCGAACCTCCCAACGCGCTAGCAGCGCGTGCCTGGTGTTAGATGAATCATTCACTCCAGTAACCTGCGATTTCGCAGGTACCAAACCCCATTATACGTTCGCGAGCAAACCTAGCCAACTATTCTCAGAATGAGTGCTCGGGCTTGGAGGCCAGCGCACGCCATAGGGAGAAGCCCTTCGCGGTTCTTAGCTAACAAAAAAGGTCACGGAGTAAATCCGTGACCCTCAGTGTGCAATGGCGGGATGTAAGGGACTTGAACCCTCGACCTCCGACGTGACAGGCCGGCGCTCTAACCAACTGAGCTAACACCCCGTGCTCGTGCGGAAATGATTATACACACATCCGCCGCCGTTTCACGTGAGAATTTCTCTCCACATTTCAGACATAACTGACGGCGAACGTTCACTCCGACTTACAGCTCGCGCCGCGCCTCGATGGCGCGACCCAACGTGACCTCATCGGCATACTCGAGGTCTCCCCCAACGGGGAGGCCGCTTGCCAGGCGCGTCACCTTGACGCCGAGCGGGCGAATGGTGCGCGCCAGGTAGGTTGCCGTCGTCTCACCCTCCACGTCAGGGTTGGTGGCGAGAATGACCTCTTGCAGCTCTCCTGCCGAGAGACGCTGGAGCAGCTCTCGGACGTGCAACTGCTCGGGGCCGATCTTGTCCATAGGGCTGATGGCGCCGCCAAGAACATGATAGAGGCCATGGTACGACCCCGTTCGCTCGATGGCCTGTACGTCGCGCGGCTCGGAGACTACGCAGACCTCGCTGCGGTCGCGACTCGAGTCGGCGCAGACGTCGCAGGTCTCACGCGTGGCATAGCTAAAGCAGATGGGACAGAAGTGAACCTGCTGCTTTACCTCGATAATGGCGTTCGAGAGGCGACGTGCCTGCTCGGTATCGGCCTCGAGGAGGTAGTAGGCGATGCGCTGCGCCGACTTGGGGCCTATGCCGGGAAGGCGGCCGAGCTCGTCAAGCAAGCGCTGAAGGGCGCGGCCGTCATTGAAGGCATCCATTCCTAGAGGAGCCCCGGAATGTTGAAGCCGCCCGTAAGCGCGCCGATCTGCTGTTCAGACAGATCCTGCGCCGCATAGATGGCCTCGTTGACGGCGGCAAGGATGGTGTCCTGGAGCAGCTCAACATCCTCGGGGTCAAGGGCTTCGGGATCGATGGTGATGGAGCTGATAATACCTTCGCCCGTGGCGGTGACCTTGACCATGCCGCCACCGGCGGAGCCGCTCACCGTCTGGTCCTTCAGACCCTCCTGGGCCTCAACGATCTGGGCCTGCATCTTACGGGCCTGCTGCATCATCTGCTGCATGTTCATAGCCATGTGATTCTCCTTTGTTCGTGGCTTTAATCGATTCGTTTACGCATCTGCGTTGTTGCTGGACGACGCCTTGCTCATGGTCACACCAGGGCCAAAGACATCGGTGAGCAAAGACATAATCTGGGCCTCCTCCGAAGCGTCGGCGCGCGGCGGAGCCGAGGGCTCCTGCTGCGGCTCGGGTTCCGGAGTCGGTTCGGGCTCTGGAGCCGGCTGAGGCGCCGGTTCTGTTGCCGGGGCTGGCTGTGGAGCTGGTGCGGGTGCCGGGGCTGGCTGGGGCGCCGGCTCAGGCTGAGAAGGCTGCGACGGCGCGGGAGGCTCCGGGGCGGGATAGTCATCCTCGATATACGCCGCCGCGTCGGCATCGCTATAGGGAACCTCCTCGCGCGGGGGCTCATCCCAGGGCATATCGTATTCCGCTGCAGCTTGCGGTGCAGGCTGCGGCTCGCTTACGGGAGCCGGGCTAGGCTCGGGCTGCGGAGCAGGGGCCGGCGCAGGCTGCGGAGCAGGAGCGGGGGCCGGGGCGGGTTGCGGCGCGGGTGCGGGTTGTGGGACGGGTGCGGGCTGCGGCGCGGGAGCAGCACCCCCCTCGATGTAGTTGACTTGTCGAGGACCGAACGCCTGCGCCACCACCGGAGCAATGGAATCACGGACATCCGCGCGGTCGAGCATCTTAGCCGCAAAGGTCGACCCCTTGGGAAGGGTAACCGTGAGCGTCTGCCCGTCATCAGAGACGAGGTCCGAGTGTATCAGCAAGGTGCCGCGTGAGGGCGACTTGGCGCGCATCTCGTCGCACACCTGACGCCAACGACGCTGCAGCTCGCCGGGATCCGTGACGGGCGTACCCTGTCCGGCGGCAGGCCGTGGCGCCGGTGCTGGTGCCGAGGTCTTCTCCACAGCTGGCGCGGGGGCCGGCTTCGAAGCCGGTGCGGGTGCGGCAGTCTGTGCCGGAGCAGGAGCGGGCGCCGCAGCTTGAGTATGAGCCGGAGCGGCATTCTGCGCCGGAGCGGCAGGTGCCGGCGCAGGAGCCGGCTTTGGCTGTGCCTGCGGAGCGGGCGCAGGGTTCGGAGCCGGAACAGGCGTTGACACCGGTGCCGGCGCAACCGCACCCCCCGCCAGCATCTGAGCAATCTGCCCTTCCAAAACCGCCACGCGCTCTGCAAGGGCGTCCATCGTTATCTCGCTATCGGGACGCGCGATGCGCGTGAAGGCCAACTCAAGGATGAGCCGCTGGTTGGGTGCCGTGCGCATCTCGCTCGACGCATCCCCCAGCACAGACATGGCGCGAGCAATGCGATCGTATGAGCCAAAGGCACGGGCCTCCTCGCCCAGACGGGCAAGGGCTTCTCCCTGGGCAGAAACCACGCCCGGGCGCTCCCCTACCGCAGACACCACATAGACGTCGCGCAGGTGCGCCGTCAGCTCGCGCGTGAACTGCAGCAGGTCGCGTCCCGTATCGGTAAGGTTTGCCACCTCGGCAAACAGGCGGGGGATGTCACGCACTGCCAAGGCATTGCCCACCTCGGCCAAGGTAGAAGCAGGTACTTCTCCCAACATCTCCTGAGCGGCCTCGAGCGTAATCGAGCCGCCGCAATAGGTAGCAAGGCGCTCCAAGCTGCTCAGCGCATCGCGCATGCCGCCGCGCGCGTGCAGCACCACGAGGTCAAGGGCCTCGCGCTCATAGCTGAAGCCTTCCTGCTCGCACACGTACTCAAGGCGCCCCAGCAGCTCGTCGTTGCTGATTGGGCGGAAGTCAAAGCGCTGCACGCGCGACAGGATGGTCTCGAGCACCTTCTGCGGGTCGGTGGTACACATGATGAAGACGATGTGCTCGGGGGGCTCCTCGAGCGTCTTGAGCAGCGCGTTGAACGCTGCCGGCGTCAGCATGTGGACCTCGTCGATGATGTAGACCTTGTAGTCGCCGCGAACGGGCGCGTAACTCACGCGATTAATGATCTCTTCGCGCACGTTCTCGACACCCGTGTTCGACGCAGCGTCAAGCTCGTAGACATCGGGATGTTCACCAGCGGCGATAAGTTCGCAGTCCTCGCAGGTGCCATCGGGCAACTTGCCCGCGCCCTGCTCACAGAGAAGCGCCTTGGCAAGCAGACGGGCCATCGTGGTCTTGCCCGTACCGCGCGGCCCGCAGAACAGGTAGGCATGGCTCACGCGCCCTTCGAGCACAGCTCGGCGCAGGGTTGCCACCACGTGCTTCTGGCCCACCACGTCGTCAAAGGTCTTGGGACGGTACTTTCTGTAGAGCGATTCCATGACGCCTCCGGTCTTGCGGCGAGTCGCGAAATGTAACGTCCCTCAGTATACGGCACCATTGGCGCTACCATTACGCCTATGGAGAACACCACCCAACACGAATTCACGCCTCCCACAGACCGCCCGGTTGTCGGCCGCTTTGCGCCGTCACCATCTGGCCGCATGCACCTTGGCAACGTCTTCTCTTGCCTGATGGCCTGGCTTGCCGCGCGCTCTGCCGGCGGCCGCATGGTCATGCGCATTGAGGACCTCGACCAGCGATCGCAAAATCCCGAGAACGCGCGCCTGCTCATGGACGACCTGCGCTGGCTTGGCCTCGATTGGGACGAAGGCCCCTACTACCAAAGCGAGCGCCTGGAGCTCTATCGCGATGCGGTCGAACGCCTTTCGAACCGTGGGCTCACCTACCCCTGCTTCTGTACGCGAGCCGAGCTGCACGCCGCAAGCGCCCCACACGCCTCTGACGGAACCTATATCTACCAAGGAACCTGCAAGGGCCTTAGCGCTGAGCAAGTAAGGCAGAAAAGCGTCTCACGCCCTCCTGCGACGCGTGTCATGGTGCCCGAAGCCTCTGACCCAACGGGCCTTGTTGAGTTTTACGATCTTGCCTATGGCCCTCAGAGGGAAGTGCTTGCGAACGACTGCGGCGACTTCTTGCTCAGGCGCAGCGACGGCGTGTTTGCCTATCAGCTCGCCGTTGTTGTTGATGACGGCGAGATGGGAGTGACCCAGGTGGTTCGCGGACGAGACCTCCTGGGCTCATCGGCCCGACAAACCTGGCTTTCTCGCCAGCTAGGATACGAACCGCCCACATTTGGTCATGTGCCCCTGCTGGTTGCTCCGGACGGCAGAAGGCTGTCAAAACGCGACCAAGATTTGCATATGGGAGTGCTACGCGAACGCTTTGGCAATCCAAAACCCCTGCTCAGCATGCTTGCTGCCGCAGTTGGCATGACAGAGTCCGGCGAGGAGAAGGGCGCAAACGAGCTTGTTGAGCGCTTCTCATGGGAGGCACTTTCGGCTCACGAAAACGACGTAGTTGTGGCGAACGGGACACTACTTTGAAATTGTGCTTCGCCAAAGCGTCAATGTACGCTATTATTTCTACTCACCCACGGAGAGCTGACCGAGAGGCCGAAGGTGCTCGCCTGCTAAGCGAGTATAGGACCAAATCCTATCTGGGGTTCGAATCCCCAGCTCTCCGCCAGATTATGATGAGACGCTTCTGCAAAGGAGCGTCTTTTTTTGTTAGGTGGAATCCGAGGGGATTCGAACCCGAGAGGGCGGCATGTGCCCTCTGGCACATGCCGGGCCGGAGCGCCGCCAGGCGCGTAGGCCGAAGAGCGTTGCCGAAGGCAACGCGACGAATCCCCAGCTCTCCGCCAGATTATGATGAGACGCTTCTGCAAAGGAGCGTCTTTTTTTGTTAGGTGGAATCCGAGGGGATTCGAACAGGATTCGAACCGGTTGTTGTCACAGGATGGCAGAGCACAACCATGAAGTGACGTGATCGTACTCGGGGACGGTGAGTACGGGATGGGGGCGTAATTGGAATGAAGGCAGGCGGGTGAAAGGGCGGGCGTGTTGAAGGAAGAATTTTCGCTGGTGGTGACAACAGGCAACAAGAACGTCCGAGCCGGAGCTTTTCCTGCGTAGCGGGTCACCCACCGCACGATGCTCATTTACGGACTTCGACGGCCGTGGCCGCTCAAGTCCGTCAAAGTGCCCCATGTTTCGCGGACTTCGACGGCCGTGGCCGCTCAAGTCCGTCAAAACCGGGTCTGTTTCGCGGACTTCGACGACCAGAGCCGCCCAAGTCCGTCAAAGTGACCACTGTATCGCGGACTCCGACGGCCGTGGCCGCCCAAGTCCGTAATAGAGCGCCCCGTTTCGCGGACTCCGACGGCCGTGGCCGCCCAAGTCCGTAATAGCAGGCCCAGTTTCGCGGACTTCGACGGCCGGGGCCGCCCAAGTCCGAAAAACAAAAAAGCGCCGCGCCGGCAAACCTCCGATGGGAAGTTTGCCGGGAAGTTGAGACCCAAGCTCGCTGTTCTTGTCACCTACGGATCAAGCCCGCGCATCACCTTTCGTCGCGGCAGGATCTCCCCCGTTCACCCGCCTACCTCCAAGCTCCCAAAACCGCTGCCGGTAAGTTGGAGAAAATGACTCTCGAATCTCCAACTTTGCGGCATTGCTGCCGGTAAGTTGGAGAAACGGGGGCCTGAAATTACAACTATGCGGCGCCACTGCCGGTAAGTTGGAGAAACTGGAGCCCATATCTGCAACTATGCGGCATTGGCGTCCGACAGAAACAAGAACGGCCCTTCACGCCAACAAAAAAAGCGCCCCGAAGGGCGCCGTGAGTTCAAGTGGTGCGGCGTGAGGGATTCGAACCCCCGACGTACTGATTCGTAGTCAGTCCCTCTATCCAGCTGAGGTAACGCCGCATGTGCATGATTAGAATAGCCGTCTTTGAGAACAAGTCAAGCGCATTTGTAGAAACAGTGAACCATTTCTTTCGCAGGCCCCAGCAGATCCAGTGAAACTCAAATCTAACGTGTTACCTGCGTAAACACCCGTAGCCTCCTCAGCCGTTGACCCGCATGCGCTCACGACTCATCCACAAACTCGCCGTAACGCGTAGTCATTACCGCAAGCAATTGAAAACGTATACGGCACTCCCCCGGCATCAAGTACGTCCTGCAAGTCTGAGAGGAAGCGGACGTCCTTCTCGTAGAACTTCTGCAGTGCCGCCATCGCGTCGCCCTCACAGGGGCCTAGCGCCCACAGCATT
>CAJOKK010000098.1 GCA_905235165.1 uncultured Atopobiaceae bacterium
CAACGAGCTTTACGAACGCTTCTGCGAGATTGCGCAGGCAGACGTCAAGTGCGAGCACGGGGTCTTTGGTGCCGACATGAGCGTGAGCCTGACAAACGAAGGCCCCGTCACCATCTGGCTGGACACCGACGAACTCACGAGGTCCAGGCGCTCCTAGCCATCCAAAGATTCCTTTGTTTCAGTTCGCCCATTTGTCTCTCCACTTTTCCTCCATATATGCTACGGTTACTTGGTCTTGCCTAGGGCGCAGAGAAAGGATTGGAAATGAGCAAGTACATGGATGAGTTCAAGGAGTTCATCTCTCAGGGCAACGTCATGGATATGGCAGTTGGTGTCATCATTGGCGGCGCCTTCACCTCCATCGTCACGTCGCTCACGGACGACATCATCAATCCTTTGATCAACACCATCACCGGTGGCGGCACCGACATGGCGGGCTCCCTCGTCATCTATGGCATGGACTTTGGTGCCTTCATCAGTGCCATCATCAACTTCCTGATTGTTGCCTTCATCGTGTTCAACATGGTCAAGGCCGTGAACAAGCTCAAGGAGACGCTTGCTAAGGAAGAGGCCGCGGAGGAAGCTGCGGCACCCGCCTGCCCGCACTGCCTTGAGGAGGTCAAGGAAGGCGCAACTCGTTGCCCGCACTGCGGTGGCGAGATTCCCGGTGGCGCCAAGGCCTAGTCCCCGACGGTAAGCCTTTTACGTGGCGGTCCGTTTGGGCCGCCATTTTTCTCTAGCCCTCTGCATCCCTGCCTTCGTTGACGCATTACGTTCTTCTCGCTATTCTCGCCTGACTAACCACGAACACTCGGAGTTTGTATGCCTGCCATCATCACACACCATCTCTTTGGAGAAGAAGCCACAGCGCTTTTGCCTGAGGGCATCATTGACGGCCAAGAGGAGCTGCTTGCCTTTCTCCTTGGCAACCAGGGGCCAGACCCGCTTTGGGCGCACATGATGACCCTCCCCTCCGTCGCACGCACTTGCTCCGACCTGGCGACCGCCATGCATTCAGAGCAAGTGGTCAAGTCCTTCATGGTCTTGCGTGAGGCCGTCAGCCACCTTCCCGAGAAGGACAAGCGCATAGGACGCGCCTTCGTGCTTGGCATGCTGGGCCACTACACCCTCGACAGCACGGCCCACCCCTTCGTCCGTGCGCAGCAGATGGCCATATGTGACACATCGGCCGAGCTTGCCTCTAATGGCGACGAAGTGCATGCCATCATCGAGAGTGACCTCGACACCTGGCTGCTGTGGGAGAAGCGCGGGCAGACCGTTGAGGACACGCCGACCACGGCCTACCTCGTTCACACCGATTCTCTGCTCAAGGTGGCAGGATCGCTCTTTACGCAGGTGGCTTGGCAGGTCTACAACATCTCGCTGGGAGCAAACGCCTATGGCAACGCCATCCGCGACTACCAGCTCGTCTACTCCATCGTTGACCCCGCGCCGTCATACAAGTCTGACCTCATCACACTCATGGAGCCCGTGGTTCCCAAGGCTGGCTACCTGCGTGCGCTTGGTCACTATCCGAAGCGCGATGACTATTGTGCGGCGGCAAACCTCGAACATCGCACCTGGGAAGACCCCAACACGGGAACCCAGTACACCAGCAGCTTTGACGAGCTCTTTGACGAGGCCCTCAAGCGTTGGCCCACGCTTGCCGAGGTCTTCATTGCTGGCAACGACACCAGGCTGCGCAACTACACCAATGGCCTCAACTACGACGGCAAGCTCGTGGAGTAAGGCTCGCTCGCACCATGGGGTGCGGACCTTCGCCTCCTCCCCAGCCATGGGGTACGGGCCCCGCTTCCTCCCCAGCCATGGGGTACGGGCCCCGCTTCCTCCCCAGCCATTTTGTGACAAAAGAAGGCCGGAAATGTCACAAAATGGCGGAGCGTTCGCCCTCCTTCTTTACCCTCTTTCTTTAGGTAGACGAGAAGACCCCGCCCATATGCTGGACAGGGTCTTCTCACCTATTGGAAAGCCATTGAGGCGAAAGGAATTACAAACGCTCAGCTCCTGCCTCTTGCAGGGCAATGGAAATCTCCATGTTGCCGTTGCGGCAGCGGAGCTCGTCGATGAAGGCGCGTTCAAGCGCAGGATCAACCATACCGATATTGTAGGTCAAACGATAGAGGCTACCCATGTTGGTGGTCTTCACCATCACAAGGTCACGATAGTTCGTGTACTTATCAAAGAGGTCGTCAAAGAGGGTGCTGTAGTCGAGGTCTTCGGGCACGGTAATGCGCAGGGTACGATCGGTCTGCGCGCTATTGCTTCCGAAGTCAAGCAGCTGGTAGACAAAGAAGCCCAGGCAGAGAATGACGGTCACGACGGCTGCGTAGCCCAGATAGCCCATGCCGCACACAAGGCCGATGGCCATGGACAAGAAGATGAAGCCGATGTCGCGCGCAGAGCCGGGAACGCTGCGGAAGCGCACGAGGCTGAAGGCACCGGCAACGGCCACGCCTGCGCCCAGGTTGCCGTTGACCATCGCGATGACCACGCACACGATAGCGGGAAGCATCGCCAAGGTGGTGACGAAACCCTTGTTGTAGCGATTGCGGAAGCAGTAGCAAAGCGCGAGCACGAAACCCAGAGCCAGAGAAGCGGCAATGCAGCCAACAAAGGAAACGAGCGTCAGCGTGCTAGCAGTGGTGCCGGTGGAGGCGAGTAGTGTTTCGTTCATGTTGGGCCTTCCTTCTCAACGATAGCAATGGGTTTAAGCAGGGACTATGCAGGCTACTTGACCTCGTTAGGCAACGGCAACATGGGCTTCGCCAAAGGTCGGGCGGCGCTGGGCCGAGATGCGACGCGGAACTGCTGCGCTCGGCTGGGCGGAAGAGAGGCCCTTCTCGCCCATAGCGCTCTGCGTCGTGCAGATCTGCTGATAGGCGCAGCCGTACTTGGAGAAGCTCGTCTTGTAGATATGCTCGGCCGAGAAGAAGCGAACGAGCCAGAGCGGCATGGCGGCAGCACACTTGACCTCGAGCAGCACCCTGCCGTTGGGAAGGATCTGCGTGCCGTAGTCGCCGGAGGAGAGGTTGACGTCGGTCGTGCGATAGCGCACGCGGCGGTCGAAGGTCATGCGGAAGTCGTGGTCGTCGCGGGCGTAGAAGGCCTCGCGGTCGTAGGCGATGAACATGGCCGGCTCGAGCCCGCCGTAACGACGAACGGAGAAGTCAAGCTCGCGCTCGATCTGGTTCTGAGGATCGCCCTCGCAGCGCAGGAAGCGCTCGATGCGCTCGGGCTCCATCTTGGAGCGGCGCTTGTAGACGATGCCCTCGCTCTTCTTCTTGAGCTCGAAGAAGACGGGCGTATCCGGGTCGGGCGTACCGTAGCTGCGGACGCGCATCTTCTCCTTGTAAGCGGGCTTCTCGATGGAGCGACGGATCAGCAAGCTGGTGGGCGTGTCGAAGTAGACATTGCACACCGTGGAGGCACCCCAGGCATCCGGCACCATGAAGGGAGCCATCACCTGCATGAGTCGCGCGTACTGTTCCTCGCTGAGTTGGTACTTGAGCTCGTGGCGCTTGAATGTGAACTGCATCATGGCATGTCCTTTCCTCTTGCTATGACATACCATACAAAATGAAACTTAAAGAACCTTAAAAGACAGCTTTATACATCACATTTGTCCGACGAGACTGAGCTTAAGCTGAAAGCAAGGGCGCGGATTATTCAGGCAGCTGACCCGTCTCGATGATGGCGAGAAGGGCAGCCTCGTCGAGTACGGGCACGCCCAGCTCCTGAGCCTTGGTCAGCTTGGAACCTGCCGCGGCACCCGCGACGACGTAGCTCGTACGCTTGGAGACCGAACCCGAGACCTTGGCGCCCAGCTCCTTGAGGGCCTCGCCCGCGTCCGAGCGCTTGAGGGTCTCGAGGGTGCCCGTAAGGACGAAGGTGAGGCCCGCCAGGGTCTGCGGACGCACCGGCTCCACGACCTCCTCCTCGAGCACCACACCGGAAGTGCGCAGGCGCTCGATGACCTGGAGGTTGCTCGGCACGCGCAGGAAGTCGTGGATGCTCTGGGCAATCTTGGGGCCGATGCCCTCGACCGTCGCGATCTCCTCGACGCTCGCCTGCGCCAGGGCCTCCATCGAGCCGAAGCGCTTGGCCAGAGTCGACGCCACGTTCGCGCCCACGTGGCGGATGCCGAGGCCGAAGAGCACGCGAGCCAGACCGCGCTCCTTGCTCTGCTCCACCTGGGCCATGACTTTGCTCGCGACGGTGCGACCGACCACGATCTTGTCTCCCGACACGCTCGTGCGGCCCGTCCAGAGCTCGGCGAGAAGGTCTTCCGTCAGACGGTCGTAGAAATCGGCCACGTCGCTCAAGACGCCCTGCTCGACCATGCGATTGACCAGCTCGTCTCCCAAGCCGTCGATGTCCATGGCGCCGCGGCTGCCCCAGTGGATGAGGCGCTCCGAGGCTTGCGCGGGGCAGTCGATGGAGACGCAGCGATAGGCAACCTCGCCCTCCTCGCGCACTACGGGACTGCCGCAACTCGGGCAGACCTCGGGCATGTTCCAGAGCGGACGGGCCTCGTGGGCAGGTCCTTCGTCGCCTGTCGTGACCGGGCCCACAACCTCTGGGATTACGTCGCCCGCCTTGTGGACCACGATCGTGTCGCCCACGCGCACGTCCTTGCGGCGCACCTCGTCGATGTTGTGCAGGGTGGCACGAGCGATGGTGCTACCGGCAACGACCACCGGGTCGAACTCGGCGACCGGAGTGAGGACGCCAGTGCGGCCCACCTGGATGCGAATCTCGCGCAGGACGGTCTGCTTCTCCTCGGGCGGGAACTTGTAGGCGATGGCCCAGCGCGGGGCGCGGGCCGTGAAGCCGAGCGCCTCCTGGCTGGCGAAGGAGTCGACCTTCACCACCACGCCGTCGATGTCGTAGTCGAGCTCGTCGCGATGGGCAAGGGCCTGGGCGCAGAACTCGTGCACCTCCGCGGCGGAGTTGCAGCGCTTGGCATTCGGATTCACGCTGAAGCCCGAGGCGCGCAGCCACTGCAGGAACTCCCACTGACTGTTGACCGAGACGGGCGTGACGTCGGCGATGGCGTAGATGAAGGTCTCGAGGTCACGATGGGCCGTCACCTTGGGATCCTTCTGGCGCAGGCTGCCCGCAGCGGCGTTTCGCGGGTTGGCGAAGGGCTGCTGGCCCGCCGCGTCGGCGTCCTCGTTCAGACGAACGAAGCTGCGCTTGGGCATGTAGACCTCGCCGCGCACCTCAAGCGACAAGCCCTCGCCGCGCGAGGCGACCTTCTCGAGCCCCGCCGGCGCAAGCGCCGCCGGGACGTCTTTCACCGTGAGAACGTTGGCCGTGACGTTCTCGCCCGTGGTGCCGTCGCCGCGCGTGGCCGCGCGGACGAACTGCGCGTCGCGGTAGGTCAAAGCAATGCCCAGGCCGTCGCTCGCAGGTGTAGGCGACGGGATTGGTCTCGCTCGCGCCCAGCGACTCGTCGGTACGGGCCAGCCACTCGTCGAGCTCGTCGAGATTCATGGCATCGTCCATGGAGTACATGCGCATGGCGTGGGTGACCGGCTCGAACTGCTCACTCACGTAGCCGCCCACCCGCTGGGTGTAGCTATCGGGCGTGACCAGCTCGGGATGGACCGCCTCGAGCGCCAGCAGCTCCTGCAGGTGACGATCGAACTCGGCGTCGGTCATCTCGGGGTCGTCGAGGGCGTAGTAGCGATAGGCCGCATGGTTAAGGATGCGGTTGAGCTCCGCCGCGCGCTGGGCAGGCGAGGCCTCGGACGTCTGTGCGGCAAGCTGCTCCTGAGGGGCCGCGACGTTCTTGTCATCCTCGGCAAAGAGGTCCCCAAAAAGCGATGTCTGCGTACCGGCGTCCTGAGTCATGCGAAGCTCCTCCCATCGAAAGCAATAGGGCCAACTTTACCGCAAAGCCACGGCCGAAGACGTCGGGAGGGCGATGTGATTCCCAGATACATGAACAAGGTATTTGCTGTATGTCCATCCAGACCCTGAGCAAAGAAGGCGCCCGCCTATGCTCCCAGCATCCCAATCGGCACGACATACACCCTATCGCCCGCCTGACGCGCATACTCCGACACGCCCACGAGCACCATCTTGAACTCGGGAGGTCGCGTCTGGGAACGAGGATTTGAGCAGATCTTCTTCTCTAGGCGATTCAGGTTCTCAATCGCGCTGTCCACCTTGTCCTCGCCGATCTTGATCTCAATCGCCGCCCATCGACCGTCCGAAAGCTCAATGATGGCGTCCGCCTCCAAGCCAGAGTCATCGTGGTAATAGCGCAAGGGCGTCGGACGAGCACCGGGAAGCGCACGAGCGTACACCGCAAGATCGCGCATGCACATATTCTCGAACACCAACCCGAAGGTTTGCCAATCCTCGATAAGGGACTGGACCGACATCCCGAGCGCAGCAACCGCAAGAGAGGGATCCGTGAGGTAGCGTTTGGGCTTCGTGAGGAAGCGCTTCTTGGAACGGGCGGGAGGCGCCCAACCAGGAACTTCCTCCAGAAGATACAGCCTCTTCAAAAGCTGGAGGTACTTCGCAAGCGTCGTCTCGGAAATAAGCGCCTGAGGGTGTTCCTCTGCCCCATAGATATCCTGGGCGATGGTCGCATAGGTCGCGGACTGACCAAGATTTCGAGCAATCGAGCCCACAAGGCGCTCCGCGATGAATGAGTCGAGCCCTTGATCGGGCACCGTCTCGCTGAAAATGAGATCGAGATACGAACGCGCGACGAGTTGGGCGTCCTCGACGGAAGACTCGATTACCTCGGGCCATCCTCCCCGGCAGGCGAGCTCGACGAGCCGAGTCGCGTCCTTTTCACAGGTTCCCGGCTGGAAAGATCCCTCGAAAAGGCCCGCCAGAGAAACGCTCGCACGAGAGTCGCCTGACTCAGCAAGCGTCATCGGTGCCATGCGAATTCTTCCGATACGACCAGCGCCGCTATGCCTCTGTTCCTCGGCGTCCGAAGACTCGTCCCGCCTCTTCTTTGGAGAAGATGAACCCGTAAGAATCCAGGCGCCCTTCGTTCTGCGCACGGCGTCGATTTCGTGGCGCACCGCATCCCAGACTTGCGGAACGCGCTGCCATTCGTCAAGAACACGCGGGCGATCCCCCTGCAAAACGACGCTGGGGTCAACACGTGCCAGCTGTCGGGTGCTTTCCTGGTCAAGATAGGCGATTGACGAAGCATGCTTCAGGGCGGACCAGGTCTTGCCGCACCATTTGGTGCCGACAATCTCGACGGCCCCGAAAACTCTCAGATATTGCTCGATCTGCGCGTCAACGATGCGCGGCAAATAGCCCTCGGGAGTGATGTCTGCGCCCATAGTTCATCTCCGTTCGAAGCGCCCGTACAAGCGCATTCTACCACGCCTTTTAGAAAATCCGAATGTCTCGGTGTGGAAAATCCGAATGTCTCGGTGTGGAAAATCCGAATGTCTCGGTGTGGAAAATCCGAATGTTCCGGTGTGGAAAATCCGAATGTCTCGGTGTGGAAAATCCGGATGGCAGGGATGGCGGCTCCCGTCTTGCAGGGCCTCAGCTCACGACGCTGGCATGATAGCCCGCGTCCTCGACGGCCTGCACGAGCAGATCATCAGAG
>CAJOKK010000099.1 GCA_905235165.1 uncultured Atopobiaceae bacterium
CCTCAGCGCCAAAGCCATAGCGGAAGCCGTCAGCAAAGCGTGTTGAGCAGTTCTGGTAAACACCTGCTGAGTCGACCAGCTGCATAAAGCGGGCAGCGGTCTCGTCATTCTCGGTGACGATGGCATCGGTGTGATGCGAGCCATGCTTGTTGATGTGGCTGACCGCCTCGTCCACGCCATCGACCAGCTTGACCGAGATGGTGAGGGCCAGGTACTCGGTGTCCCAGTCCTCGTCGGTCGCAGGGGCGCAGTCGATCAGGGCGCGCACCTCGTCGGAGCCGCGCACCTCGACGCCGGCTTCCTTGAGCGCCTGCACGATGGGCACCACGAGGGTATCGGCCGCCGCGCGGTCGATCAGCAGGGTCTCGGCAGCATTGCACACCGCAACGTACTGAGTTTTGGCATCGACCACGATGCTCACGGCCTTCTCGAGGTCGGCATCGCGATCAACGTAAACGTGGCAGATGCCGTCGGCGTGGCCCATCACGGGAATGCGGGTGTTGTCCATGATGTAGCGCACGAACTCGTTAGAGCCGCGCGGGATGAGCAGGTCAACACTAGTATCGCAGGCCAGCAGCTCGGCGATCTCCTCGCGCGCCTCAACCTGGTAGAGGCAGCCCTCGGGAAGGCCAGCGCCGACCGCAGCGTCGTGGATGAGGGTGAAGAGGGCCTTGTTGGTCGCAGCCGTCTCGCGCCCGCCCTTGAGGATGGCGCAGTTGCCACTCTTGAGACAGAGCGTGCTGATCTGGACCAGAGCGTCGGGGCGCGCCTCGAAGATGACGCCGATCACGCCGATGGGGCAGGTCTGGCGATAGAGGGTCAGTCCCTCGTCGAGCTCGCGCTCGAGCAGGACCTTGCCCACGGGATCGGGCAGGGCGATAAGGTCTTGGATGCCGGCGCAGACGTCGGCTAGCTTGTGCTCGTCGAAGCGCAAGCGCTTGGCGACGGCGGGAGCGACACCGGTGGCCTCGGCATTGGCCAGGTCGATCTTGTTGGCCGCGAAGAGATCGTCGGCGTTGGCCAGCAGCGCCTCGCGGATGGCCGCCAGGGCGGCGTTGCGAAGCTCGACCGAGGTGTTGGCCATAACGGGACTCTCGAGCTTCATCTGAGCGGCAACCTGGGCGATGTCAGACATCTAGCACCCCTCCCCTGCCAGCTCGTTGATAAGAACCTCGAGGCGGTCGGCCATGATGTCAATCTGTGCCTCGCTCACCACCAGCGGCGGCAGGAAGCGCAGGATGGAGTCGCCAATGTGGTTGAGGATGAGACCCGCCTCGAGGCCGCGCTCAACGAGCGGCGTGGCGATGGGCAGGTCGAACTGGGCACCGCGCATGAGGCCATGTCCGCGCACCTCGGCCACGTGGGGCAGGGCAGCCAAACGCTCGGCCAGGTGCTCGCCGGCAGTGATGACGTGCTCGCCGATCTTCTCGTCAAGCATGGTCTGGATAGTCGCGCGACCGGCAGCGGAGGCCAGGGCGTTGCCGCCGAAGGTCGAGCCGTGGTCGCCGGGAACCATGAGGTCGGCCAGCTCGGTTCGAGCGGCGACGGCACCCATGGGGAAGCCGTCGGCGATGCCCTTGGCCATGCTCACGATGTCGGGCTCGATGCCCGCCAGCTGGAAGGCGAAGGGCGCGCCGCAGCGGAAGAAGCCCGTCTGGACCTCGTCGATGATGAGGGCCAAGCCCTTCTGCGTGCAGAGCTCGCGCACGAAGCGCAGGTATTCAAAGGTCGCCGGCCAGACGCCACCCTCGCCCTGGACGCACTCGAGCACGACGGCGCAGACGGGGCCGCAGTCCTCACTCGGGTGCTCGATGGCCTCGACCAGAGCCTGCTCGTCGTTGAGCGGCACCGAGGCAAAGCCCTTCGGCAGCGGGCCAAAGCTCTTGTGGAAGACGTCCTGGCCGGTCGCCGAGAGCGTGGCCAGGGTACGGCCATGGAAGCTCTGGCGGGCCGAGACGATGCCCGACGCACCGTTGAGCTTCTTCTCGCCCCAACGGCGCGCCACTTTGAAGGCACCCTCGTTGGACTCGGCGCCCGAGTTAGAGAAGAAGGTCTTCCAGACCGTCGAGGTGGAGCCCGTCACGTGGCCCTGTTCGTCGCAGGTGGTCGAGAGCAGCTCAGAGATGAGCTGGGCCAGCTCACCGCGGTTCTGGACATAGAAGTAGTTGCCCACCTGCCAGACGCGATCGAGCTGGTGCATGAGGGCCTCGGTCACCTTGGGGTGGGCATGGCCCAGGCTCGTGGTGCCGATACCGGCGAGGAAGTCGATATAGCGCTTGCGATCGACGTCAATCAGCTCCGCGCCGTTGCCGTGCTTGAACTCGACCGGCAGGCGTGCGTAGGTGTGCATGACGTACTTGTTGTCGAGGCTCACTGCCTGCTCAAACTGCTGGCTCATGAATCGTCCTTCCTCGGAGTTCTGACTTTGCGCACAAAGGCGCGCTACTCGGAATCGTTTTGCTTGAACATGGTGCCGATACCCGTGGTGGTGAAGACCTCGAGCAGGATGGAGCGCGGATAGGTTCCGTTGAGGAAGTGAACGCTCTCGACACCCGCTTCCAGCGCCTCGACCGTGGCACGTACCTTGGGGATCATGCCCGACTCGAGCGAGCCGGAGTCGATAAGATCGCGCGCATCGTCAAGCGACAGGGTGGCGTAGAGGCTGTCCTTGTCGTTGAAGTCGCGATAGAGGCCGTCAACGTCGCTCAGGTAGATGAGCTTGTCGGCACCGAGGGCGATGGCGATCTCGCTCGCCGCGAGGTCGGCGTTGATGTTGTAGGAGCCGCTTGGGGCCCAGCCCACACCAGCCACGACGGGGATGTAGCCCTCGTCGAGCATGGTCTCGATGAGCTTGGTGTTAACGTGGCTGATGCCGCCCACGCGACCAAGGTCCTCGGAGAGGGGCACGGCCTCGAGGGTACGGCCGTCGGCACCGGTCACGCTCACGGCATACTCACCATAGGCGTTGACCTGCGAAACCAGCATCTGGTTGACCTCGCCGACAAGCGCCATCTGCACGGCTCGCATCGCCTTGTCGTCGGTCACGCGCAAGCCGTTCTTGAAGTGCACCTCAAGGTCGAGCTCCTTCATGAGGCGCGAGATGGCCTTGCCACCGCCATGCACCAGCACCATACGGATGCCCACGAGCTTGAGCAGCAGGATATCGGCCACGACCTTCTTGCAGAGCTCAAGGTCTTCCATGGCCGACCCGCCGTACTTGACCACGAAGGTCTTGCCCGAGAACTGGTTGATCCAAGGAAGCGCGTCAGCCAATGCCTCGGCACGTTCCTGGTTGATCACGTCATCGACTCGTTCGCGCTTACGCGCCATAGTCTCTCCTCTCGACGCCCGCCGCCTCGGCGGGTACTGACAGCCGGTGCAGACAAAAGCTTAGGTGCGGTAGTCTCCGTTGATGGTCACGTACTCATGCGTGAAGTCGCAGGTCCAGATGCGCGTGCTCTCGCTGCCCTGGTGAAGGTCAACCACGATGGAGACCTCGGGAGCCTCGAAGCGCTTGAGCATGTCATCCTCGTCAACCTCGACGGGCATGCCGGCACGCAGCACGGGAACACCGAGAAGATCGATGTCGACCTTCTCCTGATCAAAGCTCACTCCGCACTTGCCGGCAGCTGCGGCAACGCGGCCCCAGTTGGCGTCGTGACCGAAGATGGCCGTCTTGACTAGGGGCGAGTTGGCAATGGAGCGTGCCACGGTATCGGCGTCCTTCTCGGTCTCGCAGCCGAGCACGTCAACGGTCACCAACTTGGTTGCGCCCTCGCCGTCTGCGGCAATCTTGCGGGCAAGGGTCTCGGCGGCCACGCGCAGGGCACCAGCCACGGCCTTGTAGGCCTCGCTGCCCTCGCAGATGGGCTCGCCGCCTGCCTCGCCGGTGGCGAGCAGGAAGCAGGAGTCGTTGGTTGAGGTGTCGGAATCGACCGTCACCTTGTTGAAGCTGGAACGCACCGCCTGGAGAAGGGCTGCGTGGGCGGAACGCTTGGTGAGCGGCGCGTCGGTCGTGAGCACGCAGAGCATCGTGGCCATGTCGGGCATGATCATGCCCGAGCCCTTGACGAAGCCGCCAACATGCACGACGCGACCACCACGACCGTTCTTGGCACCGATGGTGCCCTCAAGCGAGACCTCCTTGGGAACCGTGTCGGTCGTCATGACCGCACGGGCCGCCGCATGGGCATGCTCGTTATCAGCCCCCAGCTCGGCGACGGCTCCAGGAATGCCCTCGACGTAGGGCGCGAGGTCCTGCTGCTGGCCGATGACGCCAGTGGACGCCACGAGGATCTGCTCCTCGGGACAGCCCAGCTCCTTGGCGAGAAGCGCGGCGGACTCACGCGCCACCTTGAGGCCCTGCTCGCCGGTGGAAGCGTTGGCGTTGCCCGAGTTGAGCATGACCGCGCGGGCCACGCCGACGTCGGCACGGGCGCGCGACACCTGCACGGGCGCGGCGCAGAACTGGTTCTTGGTGAAGGTGCCAGCGCAGACACACGCCTCGTCTGCCGCGACTACGGCCAGGTCAAGACGGTTGGGATCAGCTCGAAAGCCTGCATGCGTGCCAGATGCCTTGATGCCCTTGGCCGCACAGACGCCACCCTCGCAGAAGGCGAACCCGAAGGTAGACGGGTCTGCCTCGGGGGGCGTACACGCTATGGGTTGCACGTCGGTCATACCGACCTCCCTATGCAAAGAATCCTATGTATGGAACTTTACACGCTAGCACACCAGCATTGCCGAGCGCGAACATGGGGCGAAGCGTTTTCCAGTGGAAACATCCCCTGCGATAGCTGCACATACAAACTGGCAGGCCATGCGCTGAAGTTCCCTCGCATGGCCTGCCGAATGTTGGTGCTTTGTCCCTTGCTCGCTAGAGCATCAGCTCGTCAAAGGAATAGCGGCCCGGCTCTTGCTCTACCAGGCGCTTGGCTGCGGCGACGGCACCGTTGACGAAGATCTGCCTGCTCGCGGCTCGGTGCGTCAGGGTGACTTCCTCGTCCGTACCGAAGAAGTGCAGCTCATGGGTGCCGGCAACCGTGCCGCCACGCAGGGCGTGCATGCCGATCTCGCGCTTGGGGCGCGCGCCCACCATGCCGTCACGACCGTTGACGACCGTGCACTGCTCATCGGGATCGACCGCCGAGAGCAAAAGCTTTGCCGTACCGCTCGGAGCGTCGACCTTCTGGTTGTGGTGGGTCTCAACGATCTCGATGTCAAAGCCCTCAAGGACCTGCGCGGCCTCAGCCGCCAGACGCTTGAGCACCGCGACGCCGAGCGAGTAGTTCGCGCTCCACATGACGGGCATCTGCATGGCGAGGTCATCCAGGGTTGCCTGGTCCTTCTCGTCAAAGCCCGTCGTGCCGCAGACGAGCGCGGCCGGGTTGCGACGCAGGTAGGCAGCAAGATGCGGCAGCATCTCACGGTTGGTGAAGTCGATCACGACATCGGCCGCAGGAATCGTATCGCCAGCGTCGAGCGCCTCAACGTCCTCGATGCCTACCTGGCCCACGACCTCGAGCGCGTCGTCGGCCTCGACCGTGGCGCGCACGAGCTCGCCCATGCGGCCGTTGCCGCACACGAGCACCTTGATGGGGTTAGCCAAGAAGACCAGCCTCCTTCATGGCAGCCTCGACGCGCGCCTCGTTGGCGGCGTCCATGGGCCAGAGCGGCTGGCGATAGACCGGGGAGATGAGGCCCATCTTGGCCAGGGCGGCCTTCACCGGAATGGGGTTGACCTCGCAGAAGAGCGAGTGGACGAGCTCGAGGTTGTCGATCTGCGCCTTGCGGGCTGCCTCGATGTTGCCTGCGGCCATGTTGGCGCAGAGGTCATGCACGGTCTGGGGCGCGATGTTGGCCCAGACGCTGATGACGCCAGAGCCGCCCAGCGACATGAGCGGCACGATGATGTCGTCGTTGCCGGAGAACATCTTGAAGTCGCTGCCGAGGTACTGGGCAACCATGGCGGCGTAGGAGATGTTGCCCGAGGCCTCCTTGATGGCCCAGGCGTTGGGATGCTCGCGCAGGCGGGCAAGGTTGCGCTCGCTGATGGAGCAGCCGGTGCGACCGGGGATGTTGTAGAGGATGCAGGGCACGCTGACCTGGTCCATGACCGAGGTGAAGTGGCGGTAGATGCCCTCCTCGTTGGACTTGTTGTAGTAGGGCGTGATGAGCAGCAGGCCGTCGATGCCGCGCTCGACGAGGCCGAGCGACTTGTTGAGCGACTCTGCCGTGGAGTTGGAGCCGGAACCGCCGATGACGGGGATGCGGCCGGCAACGTGGTCGATGACGAACTTGGCGACCTCGAAGTCCTCGCGGTCAGTCATGGTCGAGCTTTCGCCCGTGGTGCCGAGGACGAGAATGCCGTCCGTGCCATTCTCGAGATGGAAGTTGACGAGACGATCAAGCGCTTCCCAGTCAACCGACTTGTCTTCCTTGAAAGGCGTGACGAGCGCAACAATCGATCCGTTCAAGTTGGTCATGTCCATGGAGTTCTCCTCAATCTTGTGTGCTGATAGCACCCTACTTAACGAGTATGGAGAGCTGAACCGTCAAGAGAGCAGGCGACAAGGCCAGGCCCCACGGCCCAGCGCTCTGCTTGCCCAAGCGGCATATGGATGACTTGCTTGCACGCATTTGCCTACCCCCTCTCTTGCCGGCCTTTGGAAGCGTTGGCCTCGACCTCCTGGCACGAGGGGATAGCGCTCCCGCAGGACTCCCTGCAGACAGTCCTACGGGTATTTCCCGCAGGCCCACC
>CAJOKK010000100.1 GCA_905235165.1 uncultured Atopobiaceae bacterium
CTGCATCTGGGGGCGCGAGTGAGTCAGTTACCGTAGTCCTTTTTGACTCATTTCACTTTTGATATGGGCGGGCTGCGCGGGGCGGCAGGCCTCGCGCGAACGTTCTGCGGCAGTGAGGAGCGCAGGCGCGGTGGGAGCGAGGACTTGTCCGAGCGAGCGAAGCGAGCGAGTCCCGCAGCTGCCGCGCCGTAGCGACGAGCGTCCTTGCCGCAGAGTTCACGCGAGGCCTGCCGCCCCGCGCCGCCCGCCCATATCAAAAGTGAAATGAGTCAAAAAGGACTACGGTAACTGACTCACTCGCGTCCCCAGATGCAGCACTTCCCGTTCCCAGAGGCCTTTGCCCGGTAGAGCGCAAGGTCCGCATCCTTGAAGACCTGCCCGTCGGCAGCGACGCCGTCAGAGAAGACCACGCCCGTGCTCAGCGTCACACCTGGCAGGCCGTCCTTCTCGTCCCTCAGCATCTCGTTCACCTGCGTCATCTTCTCAGTCACCAGATCGGCCATCGACGAGTCGGTATTGGTCATGACCACCACAAACTCGTCTCCGCCCATGCGGCAGATGGCGTCAACCGAGCGAAAGCTCTGCCGAAGGACCTCGGCCACGCGCATCAGAACCAGGTCACCCACGTCGTGTCCGTAGGCATCGTTAATCTCCTTAAAGCGGTCCACATCCATCACGAGAAGGGCAATGTGCTCGCTGTCCACCTCGTTCATGAACTGCCCGTAGGCATAGCGGTTCTTCAGCCCCGTGAGCGCGTCGTGCGTTGCCTCGTGGCTGAGCTGGTTGTGCGCCCGCTCGGTCCTCTCGAGCGCCTCGTTGTAGGCCTGCGTAATGAGTCGCAGCTCGGTGGCGCCTGCCGGCTCGATTGGCGTCTTCGTGCCCATGAGCTCGGCCATCTTAGAAAGCGGCAGGCGAATCTGCGTGGTAATGAAGGCGGCCTCAAGTGCAACGGCTATTGCGAGCGCGGCTAGAAGCACGGTCTGCGCCTCCGTCAGCCGCGCGATCTTGTTGCTCAGCTGCTTTACCTCCTGAGACGAGGTGTCGTTCAGCTTGGCAAAGCAGCTATCAACCGACGTGACAACAAGTCCCTGGTAGGAGCGGTAGTCTTCGCCAAAGAGCAGGTCCTTGGCACGTAGGCACATGCCGTCGCTGTCAAGCGCTTGCTCGTCGTCCGGCAGGACGTAGTGCGAAACTTCCGAGGGCACCTCCTCGTCGCTCACGCCAAAGCCCAGCTGCGCGAGGCGCATCGCGTGGCACTCAACCTCCACCAGCGCGTTCGACGCGTCTAGCCCCTCAACAAGCGAGTCATAGGCACTCGAGTTGTCCTCGTTCAGCGTCTGGTCAAGCTCCGAAAGCCCCCGTTGGCGCTTCTGCCCCTCGTGCACCTCGTAAAAGTAGTTGTCAAGATAGCTGGTATCTCCGGTCACCACAAAGGACCGCGCGTTGGAGGTCAGGCCCTCCGCGCCCTGTCCAAACTCGTTGATGGCCCACATGGCTTGCATGTGCTGCTGCGTAACGCTAGTGATCTGCCGGTGGCACGTGTCCAGTGAAATGTCGAGAAAAATCAGCAGCACCGTGACCGCAAGCGTTACTCCCAAGAAGACGCGGCTCGTGGTGCGCAGCTCAGCGCCCATCAGGCCATGCAAGGGGAGCTGCACGCGCTCTTGTTTCTCTGCCATGGCCCGCCTCCGTCTCGTTTGCTTGTCGTGTTTGTCGCGCGGTTCTGCGCATCGGAGAAAGTCTATCATGGCACGAACACGCCCGCGCGTCCGCATCCACGCTAGCGCGTCCGCATCGCGCCGCGTGCACACGCCGCGCCCGCCCGAGCTACAGCGAAAGGAGCGCAAAACACATGGTTGGGTCCTTGCTAGCAGCGGCCGCCCTCGCCCGTGCCTTTGTCTTCGGCAACTACGAGATTCCCTCAGACTCCATGCTGCCGACCCTGCATCCTGGCGACCGTGTGTTTGGGGAGAAGATCTCGTCCAAGGTCGGTGCCGTGCATGCGGGTGACATCGTAACCTTCCGCGACCCGACGGACGAGACGACCGTGCTGGTCAAGCGCGTCATCGCCCTGCCGGGGCAGACCGTCGACCTCAAGGACGGCCGGGTTTACGTTGACGGAGCGCTTCTCCACGAACCTTACCTCTCGGCAGGCAAGACCTATCCGCTGCCCTCTTTCCGACGTCTGAGCTACCCCGTGAGCCTGTCGGAGGGGCAGGTTTGGGTGATGGGGGACAACCGCCCTCACTCCCAAGACTCTCGCGTGTTCGGCCCCCTGCGCATGAGCGACCTTATCGCGCGCGTCACCTGGCGCTACTGGCCAACGTCTCGTGTTGGCGCTGTCTCCTAATGTCCGCCGCTCTGTAACCTGCTGCGGTTTCACCTGTTCAGGCGCTCGGAAGCCAGCTAAACGCCCCCTCGTGGCTACCTTTTACATGTCGATTTTGCATGATGGAGCAAACTGACGCCGCGCCGTTCGCCATCGCCTTGCGCGTGGGGTTAGAATAAGCAGTCACAAATTAATGTAAATGAAGAAGGGGCGTTTGCAACGATGATGAACATCACAACCACGATCAACGGAGCCGAGGCGCTGATTGTTGTCAGCGGCAAGCTTACGGTTGCAACGAGTCCCGACCTTGAGAGCGAGGTCGTGAACCTGCCCGAGTCGGTGACCTCCCTCGACATCGATCTTACCGACCTCGACTACATTTCCAGCGCGGGCCTGCGCGTTCTGGTCTCCACGCAGAAGCTCTTCGAGAAGCGCAACGGCACCATGCGCATCCTCCACCCCACCAACGAGGTCTACGACATCTTTGACATGACCGGCTTGTCCGAGATCTTTACCATCGAGCGCTAGGCGCCCGCTTGCTCGAGTGGCAGTGCAAAGGAGCACGGCAATGACCGAGGTCCTGCTGAACGAGGAGTTGAGCTTTACCTACCCCGACGGCTTTCGCGTATTGGAGGCCGCCGAGGTGAGTCGTCTCTTTTCGGCAAACGGCCTTGAACGCTGGGCCATTTGGGACGAAGACCGCCGTGCCATCTTCTGTTTGCAGTGGCGTACCGTGCGCGGCATTGCCGCTGCACTTGTCCACCCCAAAAACCATGTTCGTCGCGTGGTGATGCGCGCGCGTGCGTCCTACCGTGGCGAGGAGTGCGAGGCGAGCCCCCTGAGCGCCTGTACGGTAGCAGGTGAGCCGGCATACGAGGCGAGCTTCACCTACAGCGAGCTGGGCGTGCGCCAGCGTGCGCGCGTGATGGCCTTCAAGCACAGCCACAAGGGTTCCACCACCGTCTATACGCTCTACTTCTATACGCGCGAGTCTGACGTCGAGAGTAACGGGGCCGTGTTGCGCTCCCTGCTTAGCACGATGCACTTCGCATAAGCCCGCAAGAGACCCGACAAGTTACGGCACCTGAGAGAAATCCCCGTGAGGTTGTACATGAGTCACGTTACTGACGTCGATTACGAAGAGGAGAAGGAGCAAAAGCACGAGCAGAAGCGGCATGTCGTGTTTGACCACCGAGCAATGACCTGCGTCTTCAGCCTCGTGCTCTTTCTCGTGATCGAGCTTCTTGTGACCCTAATTACCGATATGGCTGGCATCGACGGTTTTCTCGGCAAGGTGCCGTTAATGCGGGCGGTTTGCATCGTCTCGGCCGTCCTCATGTGCCTCTTCTTTGAGCTGCGCTTTCGTGGCCAGTTTGAGGGCATGTTCAAGTGGTCAGGCCGTGGTCTGTTGCTGATTGCGCCCTGCCTGCTCTTGGCATGGGCGAATATCTACGACCTCGTTGACCTCGTGTTTGACGGGGGACAAATCAGCTCGGTGCCGATGAGCCTGTTCATGGCCGCCGCTGCGGGCATAAGCGAAGAGGTGGTGTTTCGCGGGGTTCCCGCTTGTAACTGGATGCGCGTCGCAAGGGGCGAGCGCGACATCCTCAGATGCACCATCTTCACGTCGCTCGTGTTTGGCCTGGTACATGGGACAAACGCCCTGGCTGGAGCTGCGCTGAGCGCGTCGCTTTTCCAGATGTTCTACGCAGCTTGCCTGGGCATCCTCTTTTGCGCCGTGCTTCTGCGCACCGGAAGTATCTGGCCGTTGATCATCATGCACACCTTCATCGACTTCACGGCCTTTCTCGGTATCGACCTTTCCCACGCTGGCCTGCTGACCGAGGGCCTGACCATCGACATGGAATTCTTCGTGACCCTCCAGACGGCCCTTGCTGTGGCCGCATGGGGTTTGTATCTGATTCGTCCCGAGAAGCGCCCCGAGATTGTCGCCCTGTGGGACAAGAAGTGGCACAAAGCCTGAGCGTCGGAGTCCGCATGAGTCAAAAAAGACTACGGTAACTGACTCACCCGGCGCACCTGGTACAGCCCCGCATCCTCAAATCCGAGCAAGCGGTAGTACCCACGCGTGCCCACGGCGCTGATCACGGCAACGCGAGCATAGCCAGCCTCACGCGCCAGCTCGCAGGCCCGCTCCACAAGTGCCTTCCCAAGCCCCGCATGCTGCGCCGCTCCCTGCGCCGCAGCTCCAAGGCCAGCTACGCGTCCATACACATGTACCTCGCGAATCATGGCCGTGCCCGGTTCCGTTGGCAGCTCAGCCTCGCCGAACACCTCCTGTACCGCAGCCTCGTCCGGCAGCGACAGTCTGCAAAAGCCGGCAATCCGTCCGTCGCCGTTCACCCACTGCAAGAAGCGCTCCCGCGCGCCCGCGCACTCATAGCTCACGCACTCGAGCGCCAGCTCGACAAGCTCAACGTCACTTGTTGCGATCTCGCGCATGCGAATCTCGCGCACCTCGCCACGACGCGACTCAAGCCGGCCCTCAACCATCTGCCGCAGGTTGGTCTTCTTGTTGCCAGCAACGATGTCACCTGCAGAAATGTCGCGAATCATGCGTGAGATCCGCGTATAGGCCGGCGTCGCCAGCACGTCGTCAACCAGCAGCGACACCAGCTCGTCTTCCGAGTAGGGCTGCCAGAGCCCCTGCTTGTAGGCCTCCATGAGGCGCGAACTCTCCACCAGCGCGCAAGGATACAGCTTCACCTCGTCGGGCAAAAAGCGCTTGTCGCCAACAAGGCGCAGGTAGTCGGCGCGATCCATCTCCGCCGTCGACCCAAGCAGGTTGCACATGAAGTGCACGTGCAGCTTAAAGCCAAAGGCGCGCAAGATGGCAAAGGCGCGAGCGATCTGCTCTTGGTTGACCATTCGTTTGTTGGCGAGAAGAACCTCGTCGTCCAAGCTCTGCAGGCCCATCTGAATCTTCGTGCAGCCGAGCCGTCGCATCACACGGGCGCTCTGAGGCGTAATGAGGTCGGGACGCGTCTCGATGACCAGTCCCACAACACGTCGCGCGGCACCCTCGTTGATCTGATTCGCTGCTGCTCCTCAACGGCTTCCCAGCTCGCGTGCTGAATGCGCGTCGCACGCTGCCAGGGCTCGCTCTCCGCAAGCTGGCTCACGGCCTGGTTGTAGCTCAGCAGGCCATCGTTCACCTGCTGTTGGGTCTCGGTGGCAACTTCGGCAAGTGCCTCGGTATCTGAAAGCAGGCCACATTCATGCAGGTAGGCCGTGCGCTCGGCAGGGGAGTCATCGCTTGCGTCAAGCGTGAGCTCCTGCGACTTCCGGGCCAGGTTCTTCTCGCCATCCGTCGCACCCGTGGCACTCGCCGCATCCGCAGCACCCTCCGCGCCCGCAGTATCCGCCGCGTCCCGCGCTGTTGTCCCGGCCTTCCGCCCCGCTTCCGGCCCGCCCAGGTACGGCTCCTTATCGTTCACCGCCCGAAAGAGCTCCTCAATAAACCAGCGCTGGTAGCTCTCGGGATAGTCGTTCCAAGTTCCACCCAGCACGATCAGCTCGACCTTATCGGTAACGTGGCCCATCTGCTCAAGCACGTGCAGACGGCTCTTTACCTGCAGATAGGGGTCAAAGAAGTTGTGTTCGGCCCGCTGGCAGGCAGGCTCGTTTGCCAGGTAGCTCTTGGGCATGCGCACGTCGTTGGGGCAGTACAGGCAGGCGCTGGAGCACGGCCAGGGCTTGGTGATCACGGTGATCGTCGCCACGCCCGACGCCGTGCGGCGCGGCTTCATCTTGAGCAGCCGAAGTAGCGCGACCTCGGTCTTCTCGTCAACTTCCCAGCGCTGCCAGTGCTCGGGATCGTTGTTGCGAACCTGCAGATAGTAGGGGAGAAGACGGCGCTTCGCAACGGTGCGCTGCGCGTCGTGCGTCTTGCGGTTGTGCCGGCGGACGAGCTTCTCCAGCCATGCGTCGTCAAGCGTTTGGCCGCCCTGTTTGATCGCGGCAAGTATCTCTAAGAGTGCGTCTTCCATGCAAGCAAGTATAGCCGCACGGCGTGGCGGCGCGTGCAGAGGCGACGTAGAATCGAACCACAAGCCCCCGACCGAAAGGACCTCCATGCGGCGCGAGACGGCTCAGAAGCTCACGCAGCTGACCAGCGACTTCTACCAGCAGGTCAGCGAATCCTTCTCGGCAACGAGGTCGGCTCCCTGGGAGGGCTGGCAGCGCGTGCTCGACTCCCTTGATGCCCCGCCCCGCGCGGTCATCGACCTTGCCTGCGGAAACCTTCGCTTCGAGCGCTTTCTTGCGGAGAAGATCAAGCCCGCCGTGCCCCTCGAGGCCTACGCCTATGACAGCTGCGATGCCCTCGTAAACGCCGCGTCGGCCATTCCCGGGGTTACCGTTCACTATGCCCATCTCGACCTGGCCCAGACCCTGCTCACGGACGATGTCCTCACGTCCCAGCTTGCCGCTCCGCCCTGCGACCTCGCTGTCTGCTTTGGCTTCCTTCACCACCTGCCCCTGCCCGAGCAGCGCGCACGGCTCGTGCAGGCCCTTGTGCGGGGCACGCGTCCCGGCGGCGTCGTGGCCCTCACCTTCTGGCAGCTTTCCAACAGCGAGCGCCTGCTCAAGAAGGCCCGTGCCACCACCGCCGAGGCTGCCGAGCGCTTCTCCCTGGCCGACCTTGCCGAGAATGACTACCTGTTGGGATGGCAAGACCGCACCGACGTCGTTCGCTATGCCCACGACTTTACCGAGCCCGAGCTTGACGCCCTCGTAACCGCCGCGCCCGACGCCCGCGAGCTCGCTCGCTTCTCTGCCGACGGAGCCACCGGCAATCTCAACCGCTATTTGCTTCTCCAGCGCCTCTCGTCCTAGGCGCGCTCCTGCCGCTCCGCAGACCCCGTGGGCCCCGCATCGTTTCCCCTGCGAAACGAAGGCGCTCACACCGGCGGCCGCGGGCTACAATGGCACAAATCAAAACGAACAAGGAGGCAGTATGGCCAAGGCACGGGTGTACATCGACGGACAGAGCGGCACGACGGGTCTGCAGATCTTCGACCGCATCTCTGAGCGCGACGACCTCGAGCTCCTGCGCATCGACGACGACAAGCGCCACGACCTCGACGAGCGCCGTCGCTTCCTCAATGCCTGCGACATCGCCTTCCTCTGCCTGCCCGACGACGGCGCGCGCGAGGCCGTTAGCCTCGTTGACAACCCCGATGTCTGCATCATCGACGCGTCGACCGCGCACCGTACCGCCGACGGCTGGACCTACGGCTTCCCCGAGCTCAGCGCCGAGCAGCGCGCGGCCATCGCCGCCTCCAAGCGCGTCGCGAACCCCGGCTGCCATGCCACGGGCTTCGTTTCCATTACGGCGCCGCTGGTCCAGGCCGGCATCGTGGACGCCAACTACCCGCTCACCTGCTTCTCGCTCACGGGCTACTCCGGCGGTGGCAAGAACATGATCGCCAGCTACGAGGCGGAAGACCGCCCGCGCCTGCTCGGTGCGCCCGGCATCTACGGCCTCGGCCTGAACCACAAGCACCTTCCCGAGATGCAGAAGGTCTGCGGCCTTGCGCACCCGCCCGTCTTCCTGCCCATCGTTGACGATTACTACAAGGGTATGGCCACGACCATCCAGCTGCACAACGAGCTACTTGGCGAGAAGATCACCGCTCTCGACGTCCACAAGTGTCTGGCGAGCCACTATGCCAACGAGCAGCTGGTCAGCGTTGTGCCCTTTGGCGAGGCTGGCCCTACCCTCTACGCCAACGAGCTGGCCGGCACCGACCGCCTCAAGATCGTGGTGTGCGGCAACGACGAGCAGACCACGGTAACGGCCCTCTTCGACAACCTTGGTAAGGGTGCGTCAGGCGCAGCCGTGCAGAACATGAACATCGTCCTGGGGATCGACGAGACCACAGGCCTGTACTAGCCCTACCAAACCGTGACGTTTCCGGGCGACCTTCGCCACAAGAAGGCGGGGCTTGCCGGGGCACCCCTCCCTACCAAACCGTGACATTTCCGGGCCGCTTTTGTCACAAAATGGTTGGGGGCTGTCATGGGCACCGGTACCCCCCAGCCATTTAGTGACAAAAGCGGCCCGGAAACGTCACGGTTTGGTAG
>CAJOKK010000101.1 GCA_905235165.1 uncultured Atopobiaceae bacterium
TCCTTAGGAGGTATGCATGGGCGTTCGCCAACGCAGAGCTCACACGCACTCACGCACTCACATCGTTGCCTTCACCATAGCCGGCTTCATTGGCTTCTTTGGATTACTAACAGCCACGCTGCTCGTCTCGCTTACCATGATGATCAACGGCTGGCTCAAGGACCTCCCCGACTACCAATCGGCTGACGCCTTCCTTGTCCCTGAGCCCACCACCATCTATGCGTCTGACGGCTCGGTCATGGCTGAGTACTACCTGCAGAACCGCCGCGTCATCGAGATGGACGAGGTGTCGCCCTACGTTCTCAAGGGCATCGTCGACACCGAGGACATCCGCTTCTACAAGCACAACGGCGTTGACCCGCAGGGTGTCGTCCGTGCCGTCTTTGCCCAGATCTCGGGCGGCTCGGAAGGCGCGTCCACCATTACGCAGCAGCTCGTGCGTAACACGGTCCTCTCTGACGAGCAGTTTGACTACTCGCTGAAGCGCAAGGTGCGCGAGGCGTACATCGCCGTGCAGATGGAGAAGATGTACACCAAAGACCAGATTCTCATGATGTACCTCAACACCATCTACTTTGGTGACGGCGCCTACGGCATCCAAGCCGCGAGCATCAACTACTTCAACAAGAACGCCAAGGACCTCACCCTTGGCGAGGCTGCCATTCTTTGCGGCCTCCCCCAGGCACCTTCGGCCTACGACCCGACGGTCAGCCCCGACCTCGCGCTGAAGCGTAGGAACGTCGTTCTCATGCGTATGCACGACGCAGGTGACATCACGCAGGAGGAGTACGACCAGGCAACGCAGGAGGAGATCCACCTCAACCATGGCGCCTATCCTGATTCCATTGGCCGTTATCCCTACTTCTCCGACTACGTAAAGTCTGAGCTCCTTGAGGAGTTTGACTACAACACCATCCTGCAGGGTGGCCTGCACGTCTACACCACGCTCGATCCGAGGTGGCAGCAGTGCGCCGAGGAGGCGGTCAACGAGCAGATCGACGTGCTTGGAGACCCCGAGCTGCAGTTTGGCCTCGCCGCCATCGACCCGTCCAACGGCTACCTCAAAGCGATCGTCGGCGGCCGCGACTACAACCTGAGCCAATACAACACGGCAACCCAGGCACGTCGTCAGCCTGGCTCGACCATGAAGATGTTCTCGCTCGTCACTGCTATCAACCAGGGCATGAGCCCCGAGATTCTTCTCAACGCAAACTCCCCGCTCCAGATTACCGATGAGTGGGAGGTGCAGAACTACGGCAACGTAAGCTACGGAACGGTGACCCTGCGCTATGCGACCGAGGAGTCCCTCAACACCCCCTACGCGCAGGTCGCGATGGCCGTTGGCATCGAGAACGTCACCAATACCGCCCACATGATGGGCGTCAAGGTTGACCTGCCCAACTACCCCGCCGTCGCACTTGGTTCCGAGGGCATCCCGCCTGTGCAGATGGCTGAGGCCTATTCGGTACTTCCTGCCGACGGCGTTCACCGCGAGGCCATCGTCATCACCCGCATCGAGGATCGAAAGGGCAATGTCATCTACGAGCATGCCGACGATCCGCAGCAGGTCATCCCTCCCGAGGTTGCTGAGGCGGCAACCGACGTCCTCAAGGGAACCATCACGGGAGGCGGTACGGCTAACTTCCTGTCCTACCAGTACAACGTCAACCAGCCCATGGCGGGTAAGTCTGGTACTTCGTCGGGAGCGCGTGACCTGTGGTTCATTGGCTACACCCCCACGATGTGCTGCGCCGTCTGGGGCGGTTACCTCGAGGAGTCGATGGTTCTCGTCAATGGCTACGAGGGCCATACCTATCAGACCTCGGCAGTGGTATGGGGCCGCTTCACCAAGAAGCTGCTCGAGGACTGCGATTGGGTGAGCTTCCCCGACTGCGGTACCACGCCCGAATACAAGAGCAACAGCAGTTGGGACTTCGCCTGCACCAGCAGCTCCGTCAACGGCGGCTACAGTTCGAGCTATTCGAACTCCAACAGCTCCTCGCAAAGCGATTCCAGCAGCGACAGCTCATATTCGTCGAGTGACAGTTCATCGTCGTCTGACAGCAGCAACAGCAGTAGCAGCAGTGACGGCAGCACGTCAGATAGCAGCCAGACCGATGGAACGAGCGCTGACTCTACAGACGGTTCTGACAGCTCGAGCAGCACGGATAGCAACACGGAAGATACGTCCAGTAGCGACGACACGAGCGATAGCACGGCTGACGCAACGGACGGCACTGACGATGCCTCGGGTGAAAACCCCGCATAGGTCTTCTCAGCACTCTGCGCTACTCATCATGAGGTCAGGGCCAAGCAGAACGCAGCCTTGAGCCTCGCACTGATCGTTTTCACGACCCGCAACCCATGGAGAGGGTCACCGTAGTTTTTTCGGAGGGTTCACATGACGCATTCCGCTCCCGATGGCAGGCGAAATACTTCGCACCAGCGCGCAAGCCATGCTGGCGAGCGTCATGCATACGGAAACGGCAGTGTGACGAGCTCACCAAAGAGGCCGCCACAAGCCCGAGGTGGCAGTTCCGCCCAGTACCGAAACCACCGTGCACAACGCGTGCGCGACGCCAATGGCTATCGTCTCAGCTCCAAACCGCGCCGCCGCGGAGGCCTCCTGAGCGGTCTTACCTCTAGCCCTATCCTTGCCATCCTCTTTGGCCTCTTCCTCGTCGTTCTCATTGTGCTCTTGGTCGTTCTGCTCGGACGTGTCCATGGCTGCTCAAACGGGAACGCCGGCAACGGAAAACAAAATCTCGACCTCAATCTCTGCCGACCTCGCAAACGAGTTGAATGAGAGGCTTAAGCAGAACGAGACCTTCGCGAAGGTCGTCGAGAATGCCGATAAGGTAGGCAACCCCGAGCTCATCGAGCTCATGCTGCGAGAGCCCAGCGCGATTGACTACGTTGCAGCCTACCTGGCAGAAGACGGAGAGGTTCCCACAGAGGCTCAACCCTTTGACGAGAATGTCTCTAAGGGCTACTACCCCACCCTCTATACCTGGGACACGCGCTGGGGATACCTTACCTATGCCGACAAGCCCATGGCCCTAAGCGGGTCCGGTCCCACTGCCTTCGCCATGGCCTACATGGGCCTTACGGGCAAGAATGACCAGTCACCCGACAGCATTGCCCAGAAGGCAACGTCGGCAAAGGGTACCGACCCCACCTTTGACACTTCCCCCGAATTCCTCTTGAGCGCCTCTCGTGAGTTTGGACTCGTCATGGAGAAGATCGACACCTCCAAGGAAGACATGAGCGACAGCATCGAGAGCGGCACGGCGCTACTCGTCCAGATTCGTGAACGTACCCTCACCGATTCGGCTCACTGGGTACTTGTCACCGGACGAAACCTCGACGGCTCGATCAACATGCATGACCCCACATCGACGTCAGTGACTGAGCATCCTTGGGACCCAGACACGATTTCGTCGAATGCCCAAGCGATCTACACCCTCACGGTCAAGCAAACGAGTGAAAGCAACAGCAATTCCTAACGTTACCTTGCGTGATGAGTCAGTTGCCGGAGACCTTTTTGGCTCATTCCGGTGAGGGCGGGGCGGCCGGGAGGCCTGTGCAAATCTTCTGCGACGGTAAGGAGCGTAGGCGCGGCGGGAGCGAGGACTTGTCCGAGCGAGCGAAGCGAGCGAGTTCCGCAGCTGCCGCGCCGGAGCGACGAACGCCCTTGTCGCAGTGTTTTCGCAGGCCTCCCGGCCGCCCCGCCCTCACCGGAATGAGCCAAAAAGGCCTCCGGTAACTGACTCATCAGAGCGCAAAACAAGACCGCCCGTTCACCTTACTCGGCGAACGGGCGGTCAGCTGTTAGACGTGTCTGGATGTCTCTTAGACCTTAGGCGAAGATCTCCTCGGCGGCAGCACGAAGCTTGGCTTCGACGGCCTCGGCCTCAGCGCGAGTAGCACCCTTGGCAAAGAGGTAGGCCTTAATCTTGGGCTCGGTGCCGGAGGGACGGAAGATGATCTTGTTGTCGCCCTCGAGCTGATACTCAATGACGTTCGCGGGCGGAAGCTTCTGCGCAGCCTCTTTCTGCAGGCCAGAGACGCGCGGCATCTCGGGACCGGTAGCGAAGTCGATCATGTTCAGAACCTTGAGGCCAGCGATCTCGCTCAGCGGCTCCTCGCGCAGGGTCTTCATGAGGGAGGCCATCTTATCGGCACCGGCTGCACCCGGGAAGGCGGCGTTCACGATGCCGTTGAGGTAGTAGCCGTACTTCTGGTAGAGGGCATCCATGGCCTCGTACAGGTCCATACCCTTGGAGGCGTAGTCGGAAGCCATCTCGACGCACATCTCGACGGCCACGACGGCGTCCTTGTCACGTGCATGCGTACCCACCAGGTAGCCATAGGACTCCTCAAAGCCCATGAGGTAGCGATCCTCCTCACCGGCATCCTTGAGCTGGTCGATCTGGTCGCCGATGTACTTGAAGCCGGTAAGGACGCGACGGAGCTCGAAGCCCTTGTCCTTGGCGATGGCATCCGGCATGGTGGAGGAGACGATGGAGGTAACGGCGACCTTCTCCTTGGGATCCTCGCCGTTGGCCTCGGCCATCTTGATGAGCCAGTCCATGAGAAGAACGCCCATCTCGTTGCCGGTCAGCAGCTTGTACTCGCCATCGTGCGGAATGGCGGTGCCCATACGGTCGGCATCGGGATCGGTCGCGACGACGAGGTTAGGCTTGACCTCCTCGGCCAGCTTGAGGGCAAGCTCGAGGGCCTCGCGGAACTCAGGGTTGGGATAGGTGCAGGTGGGGAAGTTACCATCGGGGTTGGCCTGCTCGGGAACGACCGAGACCTTGTCGACACCAATCTCCTTCAGAAGCCTCGTGACGCACTCCATGCCCGTGCCGTTGAGCGGCGTGTAGACCACGGAGTAAGACTCGTCGGCCTTGAAGCCAGGGACGGAGACCTTCTTGACGGCGGCGATGAAGGCGTCGATGACGTCGTCACCGATCCAGTTGATCATGCCGTTGGCCAGGCCCTCCTCGAAGTCCATGGGCTTGACGTCAAAGAAGTCGACGGCGGCGATGTTGGCGCTGATCTCGGCAGCCGCCTCGTCGGTAATCTGGCCACCGTTGTCGTTGTAGACCTTGTAGCCGTTATAGGCGGCAGGGTTGTGCGAGGCGGTAAGCACGATGCCCGCGGAGGTCTTGAGATGGCGAACGGTAAAGGAGAGAACGGGAACAGGCTCAATGCGGGGGAAGAGGAAGACCTTAACGCCGTTTGCCGCCAGAACGCCTGCGGCAACCTTCTGGAACTCCTCACCCTTCAGACGCGAGTCGCGTGCCAGGGCCACGGTGGGGTTCTCATAGTGGGCGTTGAGGTAGTCGGCGACGCCTTGGGTGGCTTGGCCCACCACGTACTCGTTCATGCGGTTGGTGCCGACGCCGAGGGTGCCGCGCAGGCCAGCGGTACCGAACTCGAGGCTGCGATAGAAGGCATCGAAGAGCTTGTCCTCGTCACCTGCGGCAATCAGCGCGTCAAGCTCCTGCTTGAGGTCATCGATAACAACCTTCTCCTGCCAGCGGTCAACAATTGCCTGAACGTCCTTGTCCATGTTCCCCTTACCTTTCTTCAAAGCCGACATGTCGTCGGCAACCCATAAACCTATACAGTTAGCAATACTATCCAATTCCTGCGCCCATCAAACTTGAGATAGGTGCATGGCACTTAGCTTCGGTGCTCGGCTATCCTCGTTTAACCAAGAAGCAATGGTGCACGCGTTTGTTGCGCGAGAAGTCCTCGGGAATGGTCTGCGCCGTGATGTCCTCGATGGAAACGCCCGCCTTGGCAAGGGCCGCTATGTCAGGCTTGAAGGTCTTCAGGTTGCAGGAGAAGACGCAGGTGCCACCCGCTCCCCCATCACGCCCGCGCGTGAGCAGGCGGGAGACATTGATGAGCAGCTCCACGTGGTCGCGCTGCACGTCGAAGGAACCCTTGCGCATGCGCTGCGAGTTGGAGAAGGTGGGTACGTCGCAAAAGACGAGGTCCCAGCGATTGGCGGTATGACGCTGCTCGCTCACCCAGGCCAGCACGTCAGCTTGGACGAACTCATGCTCACGCCCGGTAAAGCCGTTGCGCGCCATGTTGCGTTTGGCCCAGTCAAGCGAAGGGCGCGACATGTCCACCGTAGTGGTATGGCGCATGCCGCCATCCGCTGCATAGCAGGTAGCGCTGCCCGTGTAAGCAAAGAGGTTGAGGAAGCGCTTGGAGCCCGCCGTCTGCTTGGCCATCTCGCGCAGCATGGCGCGCGTGTCACGATGGTCAAGGAAGATGCCACAATCCAGGCGTGTGGAGAAGTTCACCTCGAAGGTGAGACCACCCTCATCAACCAGATGGGCCCCACGGGGAAGCTCGACGCCATCAACCAGACGCGGCTTAGCCTTGGCTGCAGGTGCCGCAGCCTCCTGGGCATACTGGGAACCGCCCCGCGCGCGAAGACGCGTGCGCAGGTAGACGTTGCGCGCATCCACGCCCAGCACACGTGGGGCGATGGCGAGAATGTCAAAGAGTCGCTTGCGGGCAAGCTCCTCATCGATACCCTTAGGTGGCGCGTATTCGTACATCTGCAGCCAGCGACGCGGACGCTCGCGCGCCGTCGTGTAGGACTCTTCGAAGAGGTCGATCGTGACGGCATAGTCAGGGAGGTCGGCATCGTAAACGCGATAGCAGGTTACATCCTCACGCCGCGCCCACTTAGCGCGCTGCTTGGCCACCTTGGAGAGTCGGGCAGCAAACTGGTCACTCGCGGCAACGTAAACCGGCACGTCAACGTCAGCCACGCGCACCACGGGTCGCTCGGCAACGGGACCGGGGGCATAGCTGCGCATAGTGGCCTCATCACGGCCGACAAAGACCTCGAGCGTCGAGGCCGGGTCTCGACCGATTGCCGCATCGACAACCGGACTTGCCGAAAGCGCCACGGCAGGAACTTCTCCCAGGCCACCCATGAAGCGCGCGGTCTCGGCAAGCGCCTCGGCTTGGACGGCAAGCTCGTCAGCCGAGACCCAGGAGAGGTCGCAGACGGATAGATCGGCCGGCGTCGGGTCCTTGATGAAGCGCAGGGAAACGTCGAGGCCCGCCGCATGGAGCATTTGGCGCGACGCCGCCTCGGCACCGCGGCGCGTCTCGAAGGCGAGAAGCTCGAGGTCTCCGGACGCATCCCTTGAGCGCGCCTCCTCAAGCAGACGCTCCCAGGCAGCTTCGTCGTGGCCCGCCCAACCGGCAAAGCCCCAACGATGGCGCGAGAGTCCCGGAGCCTGGCCAAGCGCCATGGCCGCAGCCTCCACAAGGAGGGTGCCGGCACCCGAATACAGGGAGAGGAAGGCTGGTCTTCTCCCCTGCCTGAGGGCATCTTTGTAGATTCGCTCCCAGCCACCAATGGTCAGAAGAGCGGCAGCGTAGTCGGGACGGACGGGTGCGATGGGGGCACGACGGCCCGGGAGGGATTCATAGCCGCGACGGAAAAGCGGCTCTCCCGAAAGGTCGATGCCCACCGTTGCCCGCTCACGTGAGATGCGCACCGATATGGTCAGGTCGGGATTGCGCACGTCAACGACGGGGCGCACCCCACGGCGTGCAAGCATGACGTCCATGATGGCGTCTTTGGCACGCAGGGCGACGAACTGCGTATTGCGCAGCTCGGCATTGGTGCCATGGGCATCGATGACGATCGTTGCCCCCTGAGCGATGTGCTTCTCCCAAGGGAGGGACTTCACGCCCTCATAGAGCGCGTCGGAAGAAGAGGCATCTACGCGACCGAGCACGCAGATGACACGCGAGGCCAGGCGCGACCACAAAAGCGCTCGATAGGCATCGGCAGCTTGGCCGCCAAAGCTCACCTGGCCTTTGAGCGGACGCACCTGCGTCAAGCCAAGCTGTGTCAGTTCGTCCGCCAGAAGGCGCTCGAAGCCCTTGGGGCAGGTCGCAAAGAATTCCATGTCGGGACACCTTTCGCCCGTAGTTTGCCATACGCCATTCATTATCCCAAAAGCGGGAAAGCGGGCAGCACATCGTTCTTGCGGGCGCAGACTGCCGCTCGCATGCCCATCGCCGCCCTTGAGGGACGCAGGTCAACAGGATAAGAAAGCTAAAGAAGCTAAGCGAGAAGATCGAGCAGGTAGCGACCCACGCCAGCATCGCTGCTGGCGGCGCACACATGGTCGGCCACCGAGCGTGCGTCTGCGGTGGCGTTGGCTACCGCCACGCCGTCACCCGCGGCCTGCAGCATGGGCGCATCGTTAGCCGAATCGCCAAAGGCCACGGCATCGCTTGTCTCGCAGCCCAAGGCCTGGCAGATCCAGACAAGGGCGCTGCCCTTGGAGGTACCCGCAGCCATAAACTCGAAGTTCTTCGCGTGCGACGAGGTAACGTCAACCTCCGCAAACTCGCTCAGGGCCGCACGAAGCCTATCTCTGGTGGCAAGGTCTCCCCAGTAGAG
>CAJOKK010000102.1 GCA_905235165.1 uncultured Atopobiaceae bacterium
TCGTATCAGGAAGGAATCCGAAGTAATATAAGCCTGGACACTTTCAAGTTCGACAGCGGAAAAATACAAAATATAGGAGGAAGCATTAATAATAGCCAGGACTTCTCCTATAAGTACCGCAATACCCAGACCCAGCGAAAGCATGTGCGCCAAACATCTGCCTTCGCGTTTTATCATGACGATTCCGTTATATATGAGAAAGAACGGAACGATGAGCAGGAATAGCATCGTAATGAAGAAAGTTATCAGCAGCACCATCGCCATATGCGAACCCGAAATCAGCATGACAAAGGGGAACAGTGAAAGCAGCGCAAGAGCAAGCAGATAGCAGTTACGATACCTGCTCCTGTCTTTATTAAATGAATAGAAGAATAATCCCCAGCATATCAATGTGAACAGCAGGGTAATAAAAGTTGCGCTCATTAGTCCGCCCTCTTCACGACGCTATCTTTACGTAACTCATGCTATTTCGCCATCTTAGCACCCTCAAAGTGAGGGGCCCATAAGCAGTGACACAAAGATATAGATAGGCGAATATCAAGCACGGACATCTTACGAGCAGAACGCCGCCTTGTCGCGCGTGCAACCTTGCATAACCTTTCAATTTTGATAGGTTGGCAGTTCCTTGCTCGATTACCCTTCAAGGCATCGTCTCGCACATATGCAGAAACGGAGCAAGCCTTGCTCCAAGGGTTCGCTGGGCATGTGCCCTGGTCCACGGAATGCGTATGCTACCCTTGAGAAGACCAACGCAAGCGATAGGAACGGGCCCATGTTTCGCGAGATGAGACGTCCCAAGCAGCTCATTGCCCTGGAGGAGTGCCAAGAGATTCTGGCCAGTCAGAAGCGCGGCACCCTCTCGGTGCTCGGCGACGACGGCTATCCCTACGGCCTCCCTCTCGACTTCGTCTATCTCCCCTCGGTGGGCCAGCTGGGCTCCATCTTCTTCCACAGCGCTCGCCAGGGCCACAAGCTGGATGCCATTGCAGCACACGACAAGGCCAGCTTCTGCGTCACCGACGACGGCGTGTTGGAAGAGGGCTCCTGGTGGTACCACATGCGCTCGGTCATCTGCTTTGGCCGCGCCTCCCTGGTGGAAGATCCGCAGCTGCTGCACGACGCCTTCCTCGCCTTGGGCCAGAAGTACTTCCCGCCCGAGTACGACATCGAGGAAGACATCGCCAAAAGCGGGCCGCGCGCCAGAGTCATCCAGCTCAGGATTGAACACATGACGGGAAAGCGCGTTGAGGAGAGATAGCGTCCCGCACAGCATCAGAAACGGAGCAAGCCTTGTCAACCTATGAGATCGACCCCTTCGCCAAGGGGTCGCTTGGCCAATATGTCCCCTACCTCGATGACGACGTTCCCGCGCTTGACGGCGAACAGTCGCTCGACCTCTTCTTGAGCTGGGTCGCTTCGCGCGGCATCGAGCTTTGGCCGCATCAGGAGGACGCGCTGCTCTCGCTCGCCGCGCACAACCACGTCATCCTGGGCACACCCACGGGATCGGGCAAGTCCATGGTCGCCCTCGGCATGTGCTTCATGGCCCTGTGCGAAGGTGGCCGCGCCTTCTACACCGCGCCCATCAAGGCCCTTGTCAGCGAGAAGTTCTTCGACCTCGTGGACATCCTCGGCCGCGACAACGTAGGCATGGTCACCGGCGACGCCTCCATCAATCCCGACGCGCCCGTCATCTGCTGCACGGCAGAGATCCTGGCCAACCAGGCCCTGCGCGAGGGCGAGCATAGCGACGTGGCCTGCGTCGCTATGGATGAGTTCCACTACTTTGGCGACCACGACCGCGGCTGGGCCTGGCAGGTGCCCCTGCTCACGCTTCCCCACACGCAGTTTCTGCTCATGAGCGCCACCTTGGGCGACGTGACCTCCATCAAAGACCTTGTCGAACGCGAGACCGAGCGCGACGTCGACCTTATCCTCGACGCGCCGCGCCCCGTGCCTCTCGACTACGAATTCGTCGAGACCTCCCTCGAGGCCACCGTCGAGCTGGCCCTGCGCAACGACAAGGCGCCCATCTACGCCGTTCATTTCAGCCAGGACGCCGCCCTCAAGAGCGCGCAGGGCCTGGCCAGCTACGGTGTCTCAACGCGCGAGCAGCGTGCGGCGATCAAGGAGGCCTGCAAGGGCACGCGCTTCTCCACCGCCTTCGGCAAGACCCTGCAGCGCCTGCTCTCGGCGGGTGTGGGCGTCCACCATGCCGGCATGCTGCCCCGCTACCGCCTGCTCGTAGAGAAGCTCGCCCAACAAGGGCTCCTGCCCGTCATCTGCGGCACCGACACCCTCGGCGTGGGCATCAACGTGCCCATTCGCACCGTCCTGCTCACCGCCCTCGCAAAATACGACGGCCGCAAGCAGCGCCGCCTGAACGCGCGCGAGTTCCACCAGATCGCCGGTCGCGCCGGTCGCTCGGGCTTCGACAGCGAGGGTACCGTCATCGCCATGGCCACCGAGTACGACATCGAGCGCGCCCGCGCCCTGCAGAAGGCCGGCGGAGACCCCAAGAAGGCCCGCAACGCCAAGGTGCGCAAGCCGCCCGAGGGCTTCGTGGGCTGGAACAAGCAGACCTTCGAGCGCCTCATCGAGACGGTGCCTGACCCGCTCATCCCGCGCCTGCGCATCACCCACTCCATGGTCTTGGCCGAGGTCGAGCAGGGCGGCGATGCCCGCGAGCGCGTGAGCCGCCTCATCAGCGACTCCATCCAGACCGACGAACAGAAGGCCGCCCTGGAGGCGCGTGCCGACGAGGTCTTCGCGACCCTCATGGACGCCGGCGTGGTGCTCATGGAGACCGACGAGAACGGCGTCGACGACTACTGGGTGACGGTCGACCTTCCCGAGTGGTTCGCCCTCGACCAGCCGCTCTCCCCCTTCCTCTTGGCCGCGCTCGAGCTCTTGGACCCCGAAGACGAGCACTATGCCTTCGACCTTATCTCGCTCGTCGAGGCCACGCTCGAAGACCCGCGGCAGATCCTTGTTGCGCAGGAGAAGGCCGAGCGCGCCAAGGCCGTGGCCGAGATGAAGGCCGACGGCATCGACTACGACGAGCGCATGGAGCGGCTTGAGGAAGTGACCTATCCGCGCCCGCTCGAGGAGCTGATCGAGGCAGCCTTTGCCCAGTACTGCGAGCAGGTACCCTGGGCGCGCGACTTCGAGCCCCGGCCCAAGTCGGTCCTGCGCGACATGCTCGAGACCGCCTCTGACTTCAAGGGCTACATCCAGCGCTGCAACATCGCGCGCGCCGAGGGCATCTTGCTGCGCTACCTCTCCGAGGCTTATCGCGCGCTCGACCGCACCGTTCCCTTTGATAAGAGGAACGAGCAGCTCGAGGACATCATCTCTTGGCTGGGCCTGGTGGTTCGCACCGTCGACTCCAGCCTGGTGGACGAATGGGCCGGCACGGAGTCGGAGGAAGTCGACGCGGGCGCCGCGCCAATCGACGCAGACGAGGTGGTTCACGACCGTCGCGCCGTGACCTTGCTGGTGAGAAACGCCCTCTTCGCCCGCGTGCGCCTGGCCGCCGAGGAGCGCTACGAAGAGCTCGGCGAGCTCGACGCCGATTGGGGCTGGCGCGCGCCGCGCTGGCAACGCGTCATGGACAGCTACTTCGAGCAGCATGAGGACGTGCTGCTCGACGGCGATGCCCGCTCGTCGGACTATCTTGTCATTGACGAGTCCGACGAGAAGAAAGACCGCGTCTGGCACGTACGCCAGACCTTCCGCGACCCGGAGGGCGACCGCGACTTCGGCATCGCCGCCGACGTGGACCTCGATGCCACGCAGGAAGACGGCGCCGCGGTCTTTGCCAACTACCGCGTCGGCTTCGTCGAGGAGCTGTAGGCGCAGACCGCGCCAGGGGTCGGGTGAGCCAGTTACCGCCTCATTTGGGGCTTTAGTACTATGGAGTCAAAAAGGACTACGGTAACTGACTCACTCGCCTGACATCAAAAATGAAATGAGTCAAAAAGGACTACGGTAACTGACTCATCAAAAATGAAATGAGTCAAAAAGGACTACGGTAACTGACTCATTCTACTCCCAGTCTTCGTCGTCGATGGGGGTCCACTCCACCAGGCAGCCGTCGAGAGCTGCCTCGATGAGCTCGCGGTTCATGTGACGGCCGATAATGACAATCCTGGTCATGCGGTCACCGCAGGTCTCGTCCCAATCGTCCATGATCTCGGGGCTCTCGGCAACGAGGCGCTTGAACTCGTCCTCGGGAGCCGAGGCCACGAAGAGCCCATTCTCCTGCAGGGTAACCTGCTTACCCGCCTGCTCGAAGAGGTAGGACATGTCGGGCTGGTCGTTGATCCAGGCAAGGCCCTTGGCGCGGACGATCGTCTCGGGCCAGGTCTGCACGAAGGCGCGGAGCTCGTCAAGGCCGAAGGGCTTGCGACGCTCGTAAATAAAGGTCTGGATGTCGTACTCCAAGACCTCGGGGTCCTCATGCTCCTCGGGATGCTCCATGGCCTCGATCCATGCGGCCGAACCATAGGCCTCCTCGAAGTCAAAGCGCCCGGTGTTGAGCAGGTCGTCAAGGTCAACGATGCCGTTTGTTGCCTCGATGATCTTCGCGTCCTTCTGCAGGCTGCGCACGAGGGCGCGCAGCTCGCCCACCTGCTCGGCCGTCACGATGTCAGTCTTGTTGAGCACGAGGGTGGTGCAGAACTCGATCTGCTGGATGAGCAGGCTCTCGATGTCCTCGTCGTCAATGTTGTCCTCAAGCAGGTCGGCACCGCCGTTGAACTCGTCGTACATGCGCGCGCAGTCCACCACGGCGATGATGTTGTCGAGCGTGACGTCATAGCCCTGCTCGGTCATGTCGCGGCAGAAGGTGTCAATGGTGAAAGCGATGGGCACCGGCTCGCAGATGCCGGAGGCCTCGATGATGATGTGGTCGTACTTGCCCGAGGTCACCAGGTCGCTCAGCTGATTGGCGAGGTCGTCGGCGAGAGTGCAGCAGATGCAGCCGTTGGTCAGGGGCACCAGGGTCTCGTCGACCTGCGTCACCGCACCGGTCTTCTCGATAAGCGAGGCGTCAACGTTCACCTCGCCGATATCGTTAACGATAACGGCGGCACGAATTCCCTCTTCGTTCGAGAGGATATGGTTGAGCAGGGTCGTCTTGCCGGCACCCAGATAGCCCGTGATGAGCGCGATCTTGACGGAGTTGGTGGACATGTCATTCCCTCATTTCTCGTTTCGTCCAACTGGACGTTCTTGCACCCTTGCAGTGTAGCAGCCTGCGCACATCAGGCGAATCTCTGCATAGAAACGTAGGCGAGAGGTACGCCCCACGCATTGCGCATGGACCAACAATCAAGTGGACGGAGAAGTCGTGGCCAGCATCAAACTTGTTGCAGTTGACGTTGACGGAACCTTTGCTCGCAACGACCACACCATTGATGTCGAGCGCTTCAAGCGCATCTTCGACCACATGACCAAGGAGAAGGTCCAGTTCGTCGTCGCGAGCGGCAACCAGTACTACCAGCTTCGCGACTACTTCCCCGGCTATCACGAGCAACTTTCCTTCGTTGCCGAGAACGGCGCCTACGTAAAGGACCATGAAGAGGTGATCTTTGCGGGCGTTATCGAGCGTGACACCGTGCTCACGACCCTCGACTGGATTGATGCGCACGACGAGGTCTTGAACGTCATGAGCTGCTACAGCTGCGCCTATATTGAGCGCGACCCTGGCAAGGAGACCTTCTTCGAGCACATGGGCACCTACTACCATCGCCTTGCCTGGGCTGACGACCTGCGTGCCGTTGACGACCCGGTGCTCAAGTTTGCCCTCAACGTTCCGCCCGAGAAGACCATGGCCTACTATGACGAGCTTCGCAGCTCCCTGTCGGGGCATCTGGAACCGACGACGAGCGGTCACGGCGCCATCGACCTCATCATCCCCGGCAACCACAAGGCAAGCGGCCTCGAGCGGCTGGCCAAGCGCTGGGGCATCGATGCCTCCGAGTGCGTGACCTTTGGCGACGGCGGCAACGACGTCGAGATGCTCCGTTGGGCAGGTCGTGGCTATGCCATGGCCAACGCAAGCGATGCCGCCAAGGAGGCAGCCGACGCCGTGTGCCCCTCCAATGAGGAGCAGGGCGTGCTCAGCACCCTCGAGGAGCTCTTTGGGCTCTAGCGCGAACTCCTCGTCATAAGCTTGCCCTCCGCCTACCACACGCGGACTGCTCATACCCATATGACCAGCTCAATTATGTTATCGGACCCCAAAGCGATGCCTTTGTGCTTCACTCGTGCTATAGTCCCGTTCCGATATGTTGTAACGATTGCACCAGTAGGCTCATCCAACCCGTGATGAACTGGGTGTTCGAGACTTGGAGCGCACATGAGTGTCTCTGGTTCGTCGGTCCCCCTTCCCACCGATTCGCAAGACAAGGGCAAGGGGATACCTCTTTCTGCAGCAATGCTGCTCGTAACCCTCGGCGTTGTCTACGGCGACATCGGCACGAGCCCCATGTACGTCATGAAGTCCATCGTGGCGGGCAACGGCGGCATCACCTCGGTCACCGAGGACATGATCTTGGGTGCCCTGTCCCTCGTCATCTGGACCATCACCCTCGTGACGACCGTGAAGTACGTACTTATCGCCATGCGCGCCGACAACCACGGAGAAGGCGGCATCTTCGCCCTCTATAGCTTGGTGCGGCACTATAAACGTTGGCTCATCGTTCCCGCCATGGTTGGCGGCGCGGCCCTTCTCGCCGACGGCATCCTGACTCCCGCCGTTACGGTGACCTCGGCCATCGAAGGCCTGCGATCGCTTGAGATGGGCTACATGCTGGTCGGCCCGGGAGAAAGCCGCGTGGTGGCAATCACCATCACCATCATCTGCCTGCTCTTTATGGTGCAACGCGCCGGAACCTCGTCCATCGGCAAGCTCTTTGGCCCCGTCATGACGATCTGGTTCCTCTTCTTGGGCATCATGGGTTTCGTGAACTTTGTCGGCAACCCGAGGATCCTGCTCGCCTTTGATCCCATTCGCGGCATCACCTTCCTCTTCTCGCCCGTCAACCACGCAGGCCTGCGCATTCTGGGCTTCGTCTTCCTCTGCACCACTGGTGCCGAGGCCCTTTACTCCGACATGGGTCATGTTGGCCGCAACAACATCTACGCCTCCTGGCCCTTCGTGAAGCTCTGCCTCATCTTTAACTATCTTGGCCAGGGCGCCTGGTGCCTCGCCAACTCTGGCAACCTGGACCTGGCAAACATCAGCCCGCTCAATCCCTTCTTTGAGATGCTGCCTCCTCCCATGCGCCCCTTTGCCATCCTGCTGTCTACCCTCGCGGCAATCATCGCGAGCCAGGCGCTCATCACCGGCTCCTTCACGCTCGTCTCTGAGGCGACGCGCCTTGACCTCATGCCGCACATGCAGGTGACCTACCCCTCCGAGACCAAGGGCCAGCTCTACATCCCGCTGGTCAACACCATCATGTGGATCGGCACCGTGCTCATCGTGCTCTTCTTCCGCACCTCCGAGCGCATGGAGGCGGCCTACGGCCTCGCCATCACCGTGACCATGCTCATGACAAGCACCCTGCTTGTGAGCTATATCGCCGGCATCAAGAAGAAGCCCCTCTTTGCCGCGGTCTTTGCCTTGGTGTTCGGCATCATCGAGTTCGCCTTCTTCTCCTCCTGCTGCACCATGTTCTTCGACGGCGGCTACGTGATGATCATCCTGTCGGCCCTGCTCTTCTACGTCATGTACGTGTGGCGTCGCGGCACCGCCATCGAGCGCTCGCAGACGGTCTACCTGCCCATCAAGGACTACGTCCCCCAGCTTGCCGCCCTGTCTAAAGACACGACGCATCACGTCTGCTCCGACAACCTCGTCTTCTTGACGAACGACCCCTCGCCCACGCGCCTTGATCGCGACATCCTCTACTCGATTCTGGATAAGCGCCCCAAGCGTGCGCGTGCCTACTGGTTCATCAACGTCAAGGTGACCGACGAGCCCTACACCCACTCCTACACCGTGAACACCTTTGGCACCGACTTCATCTTCAAGGTGCAGCTGCAGCTGGGCTTCAAAGTCAACCAGCGCATCAACACCTACCTGCGCCAGGTGGTTGCCGACCTTATCGAGAGTGGCGAGATTGCCCCGCAGCACCACAACTACTCGATCTATAAGAACCCGGGCATCATTGGCGACTTCCGCTTCTGCATGCTGCGCAAGGTGCTCTCTCCCGAGACCGACATCTCCATACACGACTACCGCACGATGAGCGCAAAGTACACCATCCGCTCCTGGTGCGGATCGGCCTCGCGCTGGTACGGTCTGGAGAACTCCTCGATCCTCTTTGAGTCGGTGCCGCTCTTCACCAAGGCCAAGCCGGCGACCAAGCTCGAGCGTCTTCCGCTGAGCGAGCGCCTGCTGAAGGAGAGCGCCGTCGTGCTCCCGCAGGAGCTTGACGAGGAGGACATCATCACCTCGAGCACCGTCACGAAGCGTGAGGAGGCCGAGCGTGCGGCTGCTGACGAGCTGATTGGTGGACACACCGCAACTTTCTCGGCACCCAAGTCTCAGAACCAATAAGACGCTCTTTGGCATCGGTAATTGAGAGGGCGGCGTGCCGTAAGTCGGCGCACCGCCCTCTTCTACTATCTCGACGCTGAGGCGCTTGGGGCTTTACCCGTTACGCGTGTGCTTGCGTCATGCCCGACACATGGAAAAGGGGCGGAGACCGGTTGGTCCCCGCCCCTCTCAATTAGGCGCGTTACGAGCGTCGCTTTCTTTTAGGCGTTGGTTGCCTTCCATGCGAAGTAAGCGGACGCGAAGGCAGCCTTGGCGTCGTTCTTTGCACCGCCATAGCCCAGGTTCAGGAGGCTGAGCACGGAGACCTTGATGGAGAAGGACTCGCCGTTGCAGGTGCCGGACACGGTAGCGAGCTGGTTGAAGTGCTGAGGCTTGATGCCCTCAACCCTGACGAGCCAGCGGCCGTCAGGCTGCTTCACGGCGTCGAAGGTCTTGCCGCCGTAGGTCGCCTTGGCGGAGAAGTCGGCGCCAGCGGGCACAGTCAGGTAGGCGTTAATCGCGGTAAGGGAGTCGAAGGAGGTCGAAGCATTCACCTTGACGCCGGAGTTACCGAGCTTGGCCTCGATCTCGAAGGCCTTGAGGCCCTTGGCAGCCTTGTCCAGGTCCATCTTGTCGTAGGACTTGGTGATCTGCGCGTAGTCGGACCCAAGCGTCCACTTGTTGATGCGCGCCAGGTAGGGCTGCATGTAGAAGCCCATGTCGGCCGTGGCGTGGACGAGGGCGACCGTCTCCTCGGGATAGGACTTGGCGTCCTTGTCGAAGTCCTTAAAGTACTCCTGCACGGAGTAGGCCATGCTGACGGTCTTCTCCACGCCATCCTGGCTGTAGTGGAGCTCCGCCGTAACCGGCTGAGCCATCTCGACGGAGGTCAGGTCGAAGGTGAAGCAGTAGAAGCCCTTGGCGTCCTTCTTGGCATC